>JAPJRA010000556.1 GCA_030824835.1 Geminicoccaceae bacterium
TCGAGGGCCCAGATCATCCCGGCGTTGAAGAAGTAGCGCATGACCACCTGCACGAAGGTCAAGATGGTCATCGACGCCAGGAGGAGGGCGAGGATGCCCTCTTCCAGCCGCGCAACAATGCTCGTCATCGAGAAGCCCTTCCCAGGCCGACCGGGTCGATAAGCTCAGTTGGCGTTGTTGGACGCCGTCGCAGCCTCGATCAGCTCAACGCCGATGCCGTCTTGAAACTTCTCCCAGACGGGCTTCATCGCTTCCTTCCAGGCTTTGCGCTCTTCGGGGGTCAGCTCGATGATTTCGGTCACGCCCGAATCCGCGATCTTCTTGCGGTCGCCCGCATTCAGCTCGCCCGCGATGCGGTTCACTTCGGTAGTGACCTCCGCAACGATCTTGTCGAGCTCACTACGAATGTCGTCCGGGAGGCTTTCCCAGAACTCCGTCGAGGTTAGCAGGAGATAGTCGAGAACACCGTGGTTGCTCTCGGTGATATACTTCTGAACTTCAAAGAACTTCTGCGAATAGATGTTCGACCAAGTGTTCTCCTGTCCGTCGACGGTGCCTACCTGCAGAGCCTGATAGACCTCGGCGAAGGCCATCTTCTGCGGGTTGGCGTGCAGCGCCTCGAACTGCGCGAGGAGCACGTCGGAGGCTTGGATGCGGAACTTCAGGCCGGCCGCGTCGGCCGGCAGCCGCAGCGGCTTGTTGGCTGACAGCTGCTTCATGCCGTTGTGCCAGTAGCCGAGGCCCAAAAAGCCCGAATCTTCCATGCTCTTGAGCAGTTCCTGCCCGCCCTCGCTGGCTTGGAAGCGGTCGACGGCCTCGATATTGTCGAACAGGAACGGCAGATCGTAGATCGCCAGCTTCGGCGTGTAGCGGTCGAACTTCGACAGCGACGGGGCCAGCAGCTGCACGTCGCCCAGCGCCAGCGCCTCGAGCTCTTTGGCGTCACCGAACAGGGCGCTGCTCGGGTAGACCTCGACCTTCACCTTGCCGGCGAGCCGCTCCTCGACCAGCTTCTTGAACAGCTCTGCGCCCTGGCCCTTGGGCGTGTTTTCCGCCACGACATGGCTGAACTTGATCACGATTTCGCTGGCAATGGCGGTGCCACTGGCCAGTAGTCCCGCGCAAAGGAACAGTGCCGCTTTGAGCGCATGCATCGGCGATCTCCCGATCGTTCTTGTGGTCTGCCGGTCGCGCGGAGCGATCGACGCTCTAGCCTCCGCACAGTGTTTGGCACGAAGCACCATTCATGAAAAGGATGTAACCTAAAATTACTATCCATCCATGTTAATCTATGGCGGATGATCGGGTGCTGCTGTCTCTGCGTTTCGCCTCCATGCTACTGGCAGCTGGGCTGCTCGCCTCGTGCGGTGGTGACAGATCCTCCCGGAATCGGGCGCAGGCGACGCCGTACACGCTTTCCGGTGGCGCCTGCCTCAACGAGCTGGCGTCGCGCGGAATCCGCGTGCAGCACTGGAGCGGCGGGACGCGAGCGTGCCCGATCGACACGCCCGTCCTTGCGACCAGCGGCATGCTGGCGCGGTTCAGCCCGCCGCTGAAGACCAGCTGCGCCATGCTCGTGGCGTGGAGCGACTTTGAGACCGACCTCGACCGTGCGGCACGTACCTACCTGCACAGCCGCGTGGCGAGCGTGCGCCATTTCGGCAGCTTCGCCTGCCGCCGGATGACCGGCAACGGCGCGCGGCAGAGCCTGCACGCCCAGGCCCGTGCTCTGGATGTGGCCGGCTTCCAGCTCGCCGACGGGCGCGTGGTTTCGGTCGAGTCGGGTTGGCACGGCTCGCGCGACGAGCAGCGCTTCCTGCGGGCGGTGGTCAAGTCCGCCTGCCGGCATTTCAGCGTCACGCTGACGCCTGACTCCGACGATGATCACCTGAACCATCTGCACGTGGATATCGGCCCCTGGCGGCTGTGCGAAAGCTGAGGCGCTTACCAGGGTCGGCGGCTGGGCGGAGGGCGGTGCAGTCTCGGTCGGCGCTGCAGCCGGCAGGAACGTCGCGGCGGCGGTGGGTCGAAATCGCCCGCGCACACGCCGACGGCGGTGTCGCGTGGCCACTGGCGCTGCACCTCGACATAGATGTACGACGCCGACCAGCCAAGCAGGATCAGGCCGTTCAGTGGCTCGAAGCTCGCCAGCAGGCGCATGACGCCCTCCGGCACGATGTCACCGAAGCCCAGCGAGGTATAGGTCTCGGCGGAGAAATAGACGAACTCGAGGTCGCTGCCGGTGACGTCGCCGACCAGATGGCCGAGGTGCAGCAGGTCCGCGGCGACGGCATAAGCACCGGCATAGATTCCGATCTCCAGCAGATGCAGGCCGAAGATCCCGAGGACCGCCGCCAGCATCATCCACCTGGCGCGCCGGCCGACATGCTCAACGCTCGCGGCCACCCGCTCGAGCCGGCGCAGGCCTTCCTGGTGCAGGAGCACCGTGGCGACGCCCACCGCCACACACAGCATGATGATCCGGATCATGGCAGGCCGTCTCCGCGCAGGGCAGGCAGCCGCCTGTAGCATGATGGCGGCCGACCGCCATGGGTGCGGCCATTACCATCACGTGAGATCGTTGGTCAGCGCGAACGGGGCGAAGGTGGTCGGCAGCTGGTCGGGATGGCGGTTGCGGCAGGCGGTCAGATAGTCGCTCGACTGCATTTCCATCAGTCGGCTCACGGTGCGCTGGAACTCGAAGGCGCCGTCACCGGCGGCATAGAGCTGCTCCGGCGAGGCTGCCGCCGACACGAACAGCACCACGCGGCGCTCGTACAGCGCGTCGACCAGCGTCATGAAACGGCGGGCCTCGTTGCGGCGATCGGGCGTCAACCGCGGCACCTCCTCGACGAAAACGCAGTGGAACGCCTCGGTCAGAGCGAGATAGTCGGCAGCACCCAGCGCGCGCGCGCAGAGGTCGCCGAACTCGAAGCGCGCGACCCCGCCGGCGGCGCGCGGCACTGTCAGATGGCGTGTGCCGACAACGACATCCCGCGGTCTCACCTCGGCGCCGTCGGTCAGCGCCTGAAACGCCTGGTCAAGCCGCGCATCGGCGTCGGGGCCCAGCGGGTGCAGGTAGACGGGCAGGTCGCGCAGTCGGGCCAGGCGATAGTCGACTGGGCCGTCCAACGCCAACACGTCGACCTTCTGCAGCAGCAGATCGATGAACGGCAGGAATCGGTCGCGGTTCAGGCCATTCTCATACAGTCGGTCGGGCGGCCAGTTGGAGGTGGCGACCACCACCACGCCATGGGCGAACAGGCCCTCGAACAGCCGCCCCAGGATCATCGCATCGGCGATGTTGACGACATGGAATTCGTCGAAGCAGAGCAGCCGCTGCTCGGTAGCCAGATCCGCGGCGAGAATCGTCAAGGGGTCCTCGCGGCCGCCATTCTGCCGCAGCTCGTGCAGCCGGCGGTTCACGTCGAGCATGAACTCATGGAAATGGGTCCGGCGCTTCGCCTCGATGGGTGCCGCGGCGAAGAACAGGTCCATCAGCATCGACTTGCCGCGACCGACGCCGCCATGCAGGTAGAG
>JAPJRA010000557.1 GCA_030824835.1 Geminicoccaceae bacterium
CCGTTGCCGATCAGGTTGACCAGCAGCTGCCGTAGTCGGGTGGGATCCCCCAGCAGGATCGGCGGCACGCCGTCCTGCACGGTGAACCTGAGCTCGAGCCCGCGCTCGACCGCCTGCGGGGCCATGATCGACCGCACCTGCTCCAGCAGATCCGCGAGCGCGAACTCGATCCGCTCGAGCACCAGCCCACCGGCGCCCAACCGCGAGAAATCCAGGACATCGTTGATCACGCTGAGCAGATGCTGGCCCGAGGTCTGGATGGTCTGGACATAGGCTTGCTGGCGGGAGGTCAGCGTCTCGGCCGCCAGCAGGTCGGCCATGCCCAGCACGCCGGTCATCGGCGTGCGGATCTCGTGGCTCATCGCCGCCAGAAACTGCGCCTGGGAGCGCTCGCCGGCCTCGGCCCGCCCCTGTGCCGTCTTGGCCTCGGCCGCAGCCGTTGCGGCAGTGACGGCGCTGGCGCGCAAGGCGTTGAGGGTGCGATGCAACAGCCCTGTCAGAATGCCGACGGCCACGCCGATCACGAGGATCAGCCCGGTGACGAACTGTACTCGCACCCACCATGCCTGCAGGATCGCCGTGAGCGGGATGCCGGTGACCACGTGGAGGCCAAGGCCAGGCACGCTGGCGCGGTCGACCAGATAGCCACCGACAATGCCTGCTCCCTCCGGCAGCCCATGTGGGCTGTCGGTGTCCCCCAGGAACGGCGGGTGCACCGGCTCCTCGTTGGGCTTTTCCCAATGGAGAGCGTCGAGTGCATAGAGCCGGCCGGAGTCGTCGATCAGGGCCACGGTCTGCTCGGGCCCACTCGTCAGGCTGGCAAAGAACGTCGCGTAGGGCTGCAAGCTGTCCGCCACGGCTATCACGCCGGCGAACTTCCCTGCTGGATCGGTGAGTGCCCAACCGAACGGCACCAGGCGCTGGTGGGGTACGGCCCGGGATATCACCGGCTCGCCGACAACCATTCCGGACGCGTGCCCGTCGCGGTGCCGTATAAAGTAGCTGCGGTCGCTGACATCCATGCCCATCCGCCCGGGAAAGGGGGAATAGCGGACAATGCCGTCGGCCTCGATGCCGATGACCCGATGCAGGGCAGCGAGCTGATCGAACCTGTCCGCCTGCTGCAGCAGACGCGCATAGACGCCGGCCATATCCAGCTCGCCGCGCTGGAATTCCGTGGTGGCCAGCGACACCACGATGTTGAGCGTGCCGAGTGAGCGTTCGACGAAGCCGGCGGCCGGAACGCTGATCGCGGTCAGATCCGCTCGGGCCTCATCCAGCAGGTCGGCCCGCTCGTGAAGACAATATTTGCCTGCGATCGCGGCGCCGATGACCCAGATCAGCAGACAGGTCGCCAGGCCGACCGTGCGCGGACGCCAAGCTCCCAACCGACGGACCAGATACATGGGGCTGAGGCTGGCCAACCAGCGTCCACTGACCGTGGCCATCCGCATCAGAGGTAAGAGTACGCGGAAGACATGGGAAAGGCTTTGTCGGTACCTTGCCCATAAGGTGCCGCCGGCAGTTTGACCACTATCGACACTGTCGAATGCTGCAGCCGAGCCGTTTCCATCGCGTGGCCTTCTCTGTGCTGGCGCTGCCCGCGAAGCAGGCGCCCCCCTGCCCGATGATGGTGGCGGCTGGCGGTGCATGACAATCAAAACGCGTATCTGACAGCTATGCGCCGTGCCCTCACCCTCGGCGGTAACAGACCTGACGTGACGCTGGTGCCGGCCTTCTCCGCTTCGGTTGCCTGATATGCTGGGGGGCAGGAGCGCGCCACGATCAGCCGGTCCAAGGTCGGGAACGGCAGCCGCGGTTATGCTTGCCTGGATTACCCGATCGCCAGCGAACTTTTCTGTCGCTGGTTGCGCCAGGCCGACTGCTTCGCGCAACTAGTAGTAGGTGTTTTCGACCGTCTTCAGCACGACACGGGCCTGCCGGCTTCTGCCAACGAGAAGTCGCGGGGGCGCTGTCAGGTTGGCCCGGGCCAGGCTGGCGTGGCAGGTTGCCAAGCATGACGACATCTGACCCTTATCACGGCTTCCGCTTTCCGGCCGAGATCATCGTTCACAGCGCCGCCGGCCACGGCCGGGCGATAAATGGTATTCGGATGAAGTGTTCCTGCGCATCGGCGGCAGGCAGCACGATCTATGGCGAGCGGTCGACGAGCAAGGTGCCGTGCCCGACATCCTGGCGCCGAGCCGGCGCAATGCCAAGGCGCCCAGGCGGCTCTTCGAGAAGCTGCTGAAGGGGCTGCAGCACGTGCCCCCTTGTGATCGGGACCGATAGACCTCGCAGCTAGGGCCTCCCCTCAATTAGGGATCGATCGGCGAGTTGAGCGGTTCTGGATCGGTTTGCCACCCGGGAGGAGCTGAAGGATGCGCCGCTATGCCCTACGCGATGACCAGTGGGAGCGGATCAAGGACCTGCTGCCCGGCTGCAAGGGCCATGTCGGGGTCACGGCCAAGGACAACCGCTTGTTCGTGGAGGCGGTGCTCTACCGCTACCGTGCCGGCATTCCCTGGCGCGACCTGCCGGAGCGTTTCGGTGGCTGGAACAAGGTGCACACGCGCTTTTGCCGCTGGGCCAGGAGCGGTGTGTGGGAGAGAATCTTCCGGCATCTGGCGGGTGATGCCGACAACGCGTACGCGATGATCGACAGCACCATTGTCCGTGCCCATCAGCACAGCGCCGGAGCGGCCAAAAAGACGGCGGCGATGAAGCCATCGGGCGCAGCCGGGGTGGCCTGGGCACCAAGATCCACGCCACGGTCGACGCGCTCGGCAACCGGACCGGCTTCGCGATCTCGCCGGGGCAGGCGCACGACCTGGAGGGAGCCGATGCTCTACTGCCGGACCTCGCCGCGGGCGTGCTGATCGCCGACAAGGCATTTGATGCCGAGGCGCGGGTGATCGAACCACTCGCCCAGGCTGGCAAGACGGCGGTGATCCCGCCCAGGGCCAACCGCAAGAACCTCCGGCCTTATGACAGGGACCTCTACCAAGCGCGCCATCTGATCGAGAACTTCTTCGCCAAGCTCAAACAATACCGCGCCATCGCCACCCGCTACGATAAGCGCGCCACCTACTTTCTGGCGGCCGTCCACCTCGCGTCGGTCGTCATCTGGCTCAATTGAGGACACGCCCTAGTGCGCCGCCAACCGGACGATCCTGCCTGGGGTCGAGCATCGGCAGAGCCGCTATCTCCAACCATCGGGCGGAGGTCTTGCACCAGCCGACACGGCGACGAGAACGACAGATGCAGCAGTTCCTCTCCAGCCGCGGCCAAGCCCACGACCACTTCCAGCTCCGTCGCCACCGCCTGACCTCACCCGACCATTGGGCCGCTCGAGACCGTGCCTGTCAGACTTGGCGCGATGTCGCCGGAGTCACCCGCACTACCCGATCGGCTGCGAGGGATCGACCGTGGCGACGGCAGATTCGTGCGCCGACCACCCACTTGACCATAAGAGAACAAAGCCCGTGCGCACGTTGCGCCCTCGGCAGCGCCCCTTCGGCCTGGAGC
>JAPJRA010000558.1 GCA_030824835.1 Geminicoccaceae bacterium
GTGCCGCCCTTGGCGCCGATCGCCTTGCTCGAGAAGAAGTCGTTGGCGTCGGGATCGGGCCCGATGCCGAAGCCGATGCCGACCATGGCGGTGTCGAACTTCGACGTCATCCAGTAGTCGCCCCACATCACCGCTGGCGGCAGGTTGTTGATCGACATCTTGGCGCCGATCTCGCCCCAGGTCTGCTGCAGGAGCTGCTGCGCCTGCTCGCGGGTGTGGTTGCCGGCGGTCGTCGAGTTGGTGAACTCGAGCCGCATCCCGTTTTTCTCGCGCACCCCGTCGGCGCCCAGCTTCCAGCCGGCATCCTCGAGGATCTGCTTGGCCTTCTCGGGATCGTAGCTGTGGGCCGGGAGATCGGGATTGTAGGCCCAGCTCTCCTTGGGCAGGAAGGATTCGGTGGGCGTGGGCAGGCCATAGTAGATGGCCTCGATGATCCCCTGCTTGTCCATGCCGAGGTAGAGCGCGTCGCGCACCGCCTGCTCCTGGAAGATCGGCAGGCCGAGATTGAAGGCGATGTTCTCGATGAACGGCTGCGGCACCGGCGTCACCACGCGGCCGGCCAGCGCCTTGGCCTCCTCGTAGTGATCCGGGCTGATGCCCTGGATGCCGGTATAGTCGACGTCCCCGGTCTGGAACTGGGTGTAGAGGACGGTCATGTCCGGAATGTACTTGAAGATGATCCGCTCCAGGTACGGGCCCTCGCCGAAATAGTCCTCGAAGGCTGTGAGCGTGATGTGATCGCCCGGCACGCGCTCGGTCCACTTGAACGAGCCGGTGCCGACGGGCGCGGTGTTGAAGGACGAGGTGTTGGGATCGGCTTCCTTGCCCAGGATGTGCTTGGGCACGATGAAGGTCCAGGACAGGATTGCCGGGTAGGGCGCGTAGGGCTTCTCCAGCCGCCAGGTGAGCTCGGTCGGCGAGACGACCTCGATGTCGCGCACCAGCTCGTGGCCGGCACGGCGTCCGGCGCGGAAGTCGGGATTGTTGATCAGCTCGATCGTGAACTTGACGTCCTCGGCGGTGAACGGCGTGCCGTCATGCCACTTGATGCCGTCCTTGAACTTGAGCCGCCAGTTGAGGCCGTCCGCCGACAGGCCGCCATTCTCGACGGTCGGGATCTCGGTCACGAGGTCGGGAATCAGGTTGCCGTCGGGGCCGGGCCGCCAGAGGGCGCTGAACAGGTTGAAGTAGACGCCCTCGTCGACCTCGATGTGCAGCATCAGCGGATTGAAGACCGTGGGCTCCTGCGAGAAGCCGATCACCGCCTGGCCGGTGGGCTTGGCGGGCGGCGTCGCGGCGTTGGCCCGCGGCATCCAGCCCAGTTGCGGGCCGAGCCATGCCATGGCGGCACCTGCCGCGCCCGTCGCCATCAGCCTGCGCCTGGTCGGTCGCATCATGCTGCCCATCGTCATCTGAGGGTCCCCCATCTTGCTGCCGGACTGCCTGGAATGCCGACGCGCCGTGACGCACCGGCGGAAAAACCGTCAAACATGGCCCATGGGCTCGGCCCGCGTGCCGTCGAGAAAGCGCGACAGCCGGAACGGCGTCGCGTCCACCACCGGATCGCGGCCCATGACCAGATCGGCCACCAGCCGACCGGCGCCGGGGCCGATACCGAAGCCGTGGCCGGAGAAGCCCGTGGCGATAAAGAAGCCGGGCACGGTGTCGACCGGCGAGATCACTGGCACGATATCCGGCGTCACGTCGATGCGCCCGGCCCATTCCTGCACCACCTGCGCCTTCGCAAAGGCCGGGAAGTCGCGGCTCAGGTCCTTGAGCGCCCTGGTGATCGAACCCCGCTCGGGTGCCGGATCGTTGATCCGGATGTCCTCGAACACGGTCCGGTCCTCACCGGTCCAGCGCTTCTTGAAGCCGGCTTCCTGCAGGAAGCGGCGGCCGACGCGCAGCTGGTGCGAGCGCCACTCGATCTGCAACGCCGGCAGGAAGTCCTTGAGGAAGCGGAAGCTGTTGGGTGACAGCTCGTGCAGGTTGGCCGCACCGTTGGCGATGGTGTAGCCGCCGTCGAGCCGCTTGCGGAACGCGTAGCCCGTCATCCACAGGGCCGATTCCGGGGCGCCCTCGAGCGGCGCCGTGCGCATCACCGAGTTGATCACGGTGAGCTGCGGCAGGCGGATGCCGAGATTGCCCGTGAACAGGCTCGACCAGGCGCCGCCGGCCAGCACGACGGACGAGGTGCGGATGCGCCCCTTCTCGGTGACCACGCCGGCCACCTTGCCGCCCTCCTGCTCGATCGTCCTGACGGCGCAGTTGGTGAGCACCTTGGCGCCCAGGCGGCGGGCGGCGAGGGCGATGGCGGGGGCGGCCTTCTGCGGCTCCGCCCTGCCGTCCGAGGCGGTGTAGAGCGCTCCCTTGAACTTGCCGGCGGCGCCCGGCATCAGCCGGGCGAACTCGTCCCGGCCGATGATCCGCGAATCGAGCTGGTAGAGCTGGGCGTGCCGCAGCCAGGCCTCCTGCCGCGCCATGTCCTCATCGGTCTCGATGCCGTACATGATGCCGGTGGTGCGAAAGCCGGTCTCGGTCTCGACCACCTCGTTCATGCCCTGCCATTGGCGCAAGGCCTCGATCGCCAGCGGCAGCTCGCGCGGGTCGCGGCCCTGCTTGCGCACCCAGCCCCAGTTGCGGCTCGACTGCTCGCCGGCGATGTCGCCCTTCTCGCACAAGGCCACCGACACGCCGCGCTGCGCCAGGTGCAGGGCGGCGCAGGTGCCGATGATTCCGCCGCCGATGATGACCACGTCCGCCTGTGCCGGCGGGGTCGGGTCCAGCGCTACCGGGTCGACCTTCGGTCCCATGGCTCAGCGATACCCGTGCACGAGAGAACTCAAACGCTTTCCTCCAAGGTGGAGTTGATGGGCAGCTCGGCGATGCTCGCCGTGTTCGGCAGATCGAGGACGAAGGCCACGATGCGGGCGAGATCGTCGGGCTGCGTCATGGTCTCGGGGGCACGGTCGGTGACCGCAGCACTCATGTCGGACACCACGAAGCCCGGGCAGACGGCGACGGCCCGCACGCCCTCGTCCCAGCCGCTCTGGCGCACGGCGTGGGTCAGGGCCAGGGCCGCGAACTTGCTCACCGAGTAGAGGCCGGAGCGCGGCGTCTTCACCCGCAGGCCCGAGAGCGAGACGATCGTCACCACGCGGCCGCGGCCGCAGGCGACGAGCTGCGGCCACGCCGCCCGGATCAGCCGCAGCGGCGACTTGACGTTGACCTCGAGCAGGGCGTCGAGATCCTCGTCCTCGGCCTCGATCACTGTCTTGGGGATCATGATGCCGGCATTGGCGACGATGGCGTCGATCCGGCCAAAGCGCTGGGCCGCCGCCGCGACCCAGGCCGCCTCGCTGGCTCGGTCCATGGCATCGTAGGCATGGACCTGGGCCGCGCCGTCGATCGGCCGCGGCCGGCGCACGCCCACGGAGACGTCCCAGCCCCGGGCGGCCAGCTCCTGCACGATGGCGGCTCCGATGCCGCGATTGCCGCCCGAGACCAGGGCCACCTTG
>JAPJRA010000559.1 GCA_030824835.1 Geminicoccaceae bacterium
GCCGCGCACCTTGTCGACCGGTGCTACCGTCAGGCTTTCAATGTTGTAGCCGCGGCCCGAGAACAGGCCGATGACCCGAGCGAGTACGCCGGGCTCATTGTCGACGAGCGCCACGATGGTGTGGCGTCGATCTTCCTCTGGGAGCTTCATGTGGCCTCAGGGCGTGGGTCGCGGCGGCTCGGGCGGCCTTACGCCGCCCGACCGACCGGGACAAGCCGGTTATGATGGGGCGTCAGACGAGAACCATACCCTCTTCAGAGATGGCCTCGTGGTTGCCATCGTCCTCGGGGCTGAGCTTGATCTCGTTGTGGGCCGCCCCACCGGGGATCATCGGATAGACGTTCTCCGACCGCTCCACGACGATGTCGGCGATGACCGGAAGATCGGAGCGCAGCATCGCCTCGATCACGCCGTCCAGCTCGTCGATCGTGCTGGCGCGCAGTCCTACGCCGCCGAACGCCTCGGCCAGCTTCACGAAGTCCGGCAGGGCTTCCATGTAGCTCTGCGAGTGGCGCTGGCCGTGGAAGAAGTCCTGCCACTGCCGAACCATGCCCATGTAGCTGTTGTTCAGGATGAAGCTCTTCACCGGCAGCCGATACTGCATCGCCGTGGACATTTCCTGCATGTTCATCACCCAGGAAGCGTCGCCGGAGATGCAGACCACAGTAGCGTCGGGATGGGCGATCTGGACACCGATCGCCGCCGGGAAGCCGTAGCCCATCGTGCCCAGTCCACCTGAGGTCATCCAACGCTGCGGCAGGTCGAACGGGAAGTGCTGCGCTGCCCACATCTGGTGCTGGCCGACATCGGTCGTGATGTAGGTGTCCAGATGCTTGGTTGCCTCGTACAGCCGGCGCACCGCCGTCTGCGGCTTGATCGTACGGCTGCCCTGGCGGAAGCGGTACGACTCCTTCTTCTGCCACTCCCGGATCTGACCCCACCAGGGCTCGATCTTCTCGCGACTGACCGTGTTGGAGCGGCGCCGCCAGGCGGCGGACAGCGCGGTCAGGCTCTTCTCGGCGTCGCCGACGATGGCCACGTCGACGCCCACGTTCTTGTTGATCGACGACGGGTCGATATCGACGTGTATCTTCTGGCTGCGCGGCGAGAATCCGTCCACCCGGCCCGTCACCCGGTCGTCGAAGCGGGCCCCGATGCAGACCAGCAGATCGCAGTCGTACATAGCGAGATTGGCCTCGTACGTACCGTGCATGCCGAGCATGCCAATGAATTGCGGGTCGGAGGCGGGATATGCCCCCAGGCCCATCAAGGTCAGCGTGATCGGGTAGCCCGTGGCACGAACCAGCTCGGTGAGCTGCGCGCACGCCTTCGGACCGGCATTGACCACGCCGCCACCGACGTAAAAGATCGGACGTTCGGCCCGTGCCAGCAGCTCGGCCGCCTCCTCGATGCGGGAAGCGTCGGGCTCGGTGCGCGGATGGTAGGTGCGGTGTTTCACCTCGTCCTTACGCTGGTAGATCGCTTTGGCCATCTGAATATTCTTGGGCAGATCGACCACCACGGGCCCGGGCCGCCCGGAGCTGGCAACGTGAAAGGCCTCGTGGATCACCCGAGCGAGATCGTCCGCGTTCTTCACCAGATAATTGTGCTTGGTACACGGCCGGGTGATGCCCACCGTGTCAGCCTCCTGGAAGGCGTCGTTGCCGATCATGTGCGTGGGCACTTGGCCGGTCAGGCAGACCAGCGGCACCGAGTCCATCAGCGCATCCGCCAACCCCGTGACCGTGTTGGTCGCGCCAGGGCCTGAGGTCACCAGCACGACGCCGACCTTGCCGGTAGAGCGCGCGTAGCCTTCGGCCGCATGCACAGCCGCCTGTTCGTGACGGACCAGGATATGACGAATCGCCGCCTGCTTGTGGAGCGCGTCGTAGAGCGGCAGCACGGCGCCGCCCGGGTAGCCGAAGATTACCTCTACACCCTGCTCGACCAGCGCCTGAATGACCACCTCGGCGCCCGTCATGGCGTGCGTGTCCTGGGTGGTGGCGATCTGCGTCGTCGCAGCAGTCATGGGACAACTCCTCGGGCGCCCTAGCCCGCTCTACTTCAGGTTGACTTGTGGGATTAAAACCCGACAGCCCCGGCCGCCGGGGTCGCGAACACTAATGCCCCGACCTCGCGAGGTCAATCACCGTGCTCTGCGCGGTGCTGGCGAAGGCATGTCGTTGGCGTTATTCTTGGTGATCTTGTGGATTACACCGTCATGTCGGGAGGGCATCGCGGGTTATCGCATCAAGGTGACCTGCTGGAGGTCGGCGACAGCACCTGAAATCTGGCCTGGCTAATACACGGTATTGCACCGCCGAGACTGCTGGAGAGCTACGCGATCAAGTGCGGCGTTGCTGACCAGGCGGCGTTGAAGCTCTTCGAGCAAATCCATGTGCCCATCCGGGTTCGGTCGTGACCTATGCATCGGATGCACACCTGACAAGCTATCTGGTACCCAACGAAGCAGTCAGGGTATCCAAAGCCTCCTTCGTCTCACCCGTTGTGAACACTGGCTGAAGCTGCGGAAGTTGGTGCCGGAACCACGTGCGCTGGCGCTTCGCATATTGGCGGATCTGCGTGACGATACTCGTCCGCGCTCGATCGACAGGCAGCGCGCCGCGATGCACCGCCGCCAGCTCGCGCAAGCCGTGCACTTTCGCGATCGGCAGCTGCGTTGCGTCCGGTCGGCGCTCGAGCAGGTCTGCGACCTCAGCCATCGCACCTTCGTCCAGCATGGCATCAAGTCTGGCTTCTAGCCGAGGGTTGACCAACGCTGGAGGCGGCACCAGAGCAATTCCGATCGGAGTTTCGGGCAAGTTCAGACGCTGGCGGGGATCCGCCTGCCAAGCGATCAGGGAGCGTCCAGTAGCCTCGATCACCTCCAGAGCCCGCAACACCCGTTGCTGGTCACCCGGTTGCAGGCGGGCGGCCATGGATGCGTCGCGCTGCTGAAGTCTTGCATAAAGCGCAGCGGCCGGGCTGGCCGCAGCCCACGCCCGTAATTCGGCACGCAGAGCCGTTGGAATGACAGGCATCGCCGGGATGCCTTGCAGAAGCGCATGCAAATAGAGCCCAGTGCCACCGACGATGACGGCCGGCCGCCGCTCCGTCTGCAACTTCGCGAGCGTTGGTTGCACCAACGCCAACCAGCGTCCCACCGAGGGCTGCTCACTTGCGGCTAGCAGTCCGTACAGCAGGTGTGGCGCTACCCGCTCGTCCGCCGTCGACGGGCGGGCGGTCAGGATCGGCAGGTCAGCAAACAGTTGTTGGCTGTCAGCGTTGATTACCACGCCGCCCAGCCGTCGTGCCAGCGCCAGGGCCAGGGCTGACTTGCCGCTAGCCGTGCTGCCCCCTATGACCACTAGTGCCGTGATCGCCCTCTCCCCGCCGCCAATCTGGAGTGCCCATGCCGGCCATTGCCTGCCTGATTGCCGATCCCGACCGGCAACCACTCGACGCTGGCCTTGTCGCCGCCGCCGTTGAACAGGTCGGCGGTGACGTGCGCTGGCTGG
>JAPJRA010000560.1 GCA_030824835.1 Geminicoccaceae bacterium
GGGTTGCGCCGATGATCGAGCTCGTCCTCCTCGGCCAGCGTCACTTCCTGCGAGGCACTGTCGTCGACCAGCCAGTCCTGCCACTCGCTGTCGCCCTCGGAGCGCAACGAGGCATTGAGCGAGTGGTCCGGGCCCTCGAGCCGGCGGTTCATGTCGATCACGTCCTGCTCGGTGACCTCGAGCGTGGTCGCGATCTGCTTGACGGCCTCCGGGCTGAGATCGCCTTCCTCGATCGCCTGCATCTGGCTCTTCAGCCGGCGCAGGTTGAAGAACAGCTTCTTCTGCGCCGCCGTGGTGCCGAGCTTCACCAGCGACCAGGAATGCAGGATGTACTCCTGGATGGCGGCCCTGATCCACCACATGGCATAGGTCGCGAGCCTGAAGCCTCGGTCGGGGTCGAAGCGCTTGACCGCCTGCATCAGGCCGACATTGCCCTCCGAGATGATCTCGTTCATCGGCAGGCCGTAGCCGCGGTAGCCCATGGCGATCTTGGCCACCAACCGAAGGTGGCTGGTCACCAGCTTGTGCGCCGCCTGCACGTCCTCGTGCTCGCGCCAGCTTTTCGCCAGCATGAACTCCTCGCCGGGCTCCAGCATCGGAAAGCGCCGGATCTCGTCCAGATAACGGGCAAGACCGGTGCCTTCGGTGGGTACGATCGGTAGACTGGCCATCATCAAACCCTGATGCGGGAACGGTCGCGAACCTGCTGCATATGAAGCCGGAGCGGTGTGCTCCTGTATATCCAGGACGCACTCTCAGCTTAGGCTACCCGCCCAGGAGTTCAAGAATGGCGTCGAAGCTCGGTGGCGGGGCCGATTCGAACGCCAACGCCGTTCCTGTCACCGGATGGATGAAGCCGAGGCGGCGGGCATGCAGCAGAATCCGGTCCAGGCCGGCGATGGCAGCCGCAGCGGCGGCAGGCGCCTGCCGGCCGCGCCCGTAGACCTGGTCGCCGACGATCGGGTGGCCGAGGCTCATCGCATGCACGCGGATCTGGTGGGTGCGCCCGGTCTCCAGGGTGAACGCCATCCGGGCGGCCCTGATGCCGGCCGCCGCCAGCAGCCGCCAGTGGGTCACCGCCCGCTTGCCGCCCTGGCGGACGATGGCCATGCGCTTGCGGTCGACCGGATGACGGCCGAGCGGCCGATCGACGGTGCCGGCGGCCGTGCCCGGTACGCCCCAGACGATGGCCTCGTACACGCGGTCGATCGAGTGGACGCTGAACTGGCCGGCAAGGCCGATATGCGCCCGGTCGTGCTTGGCAGCGACCATCACGCCGCTGACCTCGCGGTCCAGCCGGTGCACGATACCAGGTCGCAGCACGCCGCCGACGCCGGACAGGCTCGGCCCGCAATGGGCGAGCAGTGCATTGACCAGGGTATTGTCGGGATGGCCCGGCGCTGGATGGACGACCATGCCGGCCGGCTTGACCAGCACCACCAGATGCTCGTCCTCGAACAGGATCGCGAGCTCACGCGGCTGGGCGGCAGGGATGGCCGCCCGCGGCGGCGGTACGTCGAGGACGAACCGTTCCCCCGGTTTGACCCGGTGCCCGGGCTCGTCTATCAACCGCTCACCCTGGCGCAGATGCCCTTCGCGGACCAGGGCCTGCAGGCGTGAGCGCGACAGTTGCGGCACGCGGCCGGCCAGGAACAGGTCCAGCCGCAGGCCGTCGTCCGCCGCTTCGGCAGACAGCTCGATCGGCCCGCTGCCGGGCCCTCCGTTGGCGGACATGCCGGATTCGCTGCTCAAGATACTCAAGCTGTTCGTGGTCGTCGGTGCGTTCGTCATCGTCGGCGGCACAGCTACGCTAGTCTGGCTGCTGGTCAAGCGCGGGGCCAACGTGGCCGTGCCGTCCGTGACGATGGCCACCAGCCTGCCGGCGACGATCGACCTGCCGCCGGGTGGCGAGATCAGCGATCTCGCCGTGGCCAACTCGCAGCTCGTTTTGCTGGGTAAGGCGCCGGGCGAGGGCCAGTTCGTGCTGGTGGTGGATCTGGCCACGGGGGCGAGGCGCCAGCTGCTGCGCCTGGCGCCGGCGCCACCGTGAAGCGCGGTCGGGGCGCGCGACCCGCCGGCGCCGAGCTCGATGTCGCCATCACGGCACTGGGTGCGGCCGGCGACGGCATTGCCGAGACGGCGCAAGGCCGGGTCTTCGTGCCGTTGGCCTTGCCGGGCGAGCAGTGGCGGGTGCGCCTGGAGCGGCGCCTGCCGCAAGGCTGGCGGGCTGTGCCGCTGGCCTGCCTCACCGCGACCGCGCGCGCAATGCCCCCGTGCCCGCATTTCGGGCGCTGCGGCGGCTGCCGCCTCCAGCACCTGCCGCCGGACCTCTACATCGAGCAGAAGCGTGGCCGGGTCCAGGCGGCGCTGGCGCATCGCGGCCTGCCGGAAAATGTCGTGGGCCCTTTGCGGATGACACCGCCCGCCAGCCGGCGCCGGCTGCGCCTGGGCATCGCCCGGGCCGGCCGACGGCTGGTGCTGGGCTTCCGCGAACGCGGCTCCCATCGGCTCGAGCCCATTTCCGTCTGCCCCGTCGCCTGCCCGGAGCTGGCCGCGGCATTGGCGCCGTTGGCCGAGGCCCTCGCTACCGTGCTGGACGCCCCCGAGCCGGTCGAGGTCAGCCTCACGCTGACCGAGGCGGGCATCGATCTGCTGCTCCACGCCGATCGTCCTGCCACGCGCATGGAGCATGTGCGGCTGGCGGATCTCGCAGACGGGCTCGACCTGGCGCGGGTGAGCTGGATCGCCGCCGGTGCCACTGAGCCGATCGTCACTCGCCGTCTGCCGGTGATCCGCTTCGGCCAGGTTCCTGTGGAGGTACCGCCCGGCAGCTTTCTCCAGGCCACCGCCTTCGGCGAGGCGGAACTGGCCCAGGCGATCACGACATGGAGCCGGGGTGCCGCCCATGCCGTCGACCTGTTTGCCGGCTTGGGCACGCTCACCTTCGCCATGGCCCCGCAGGTGCGCCGGATACGCGCGGTCGAGGGTGATGCCGCCTCGGCGGCAGCACTGCTCCGCGCGGCGCGCGCCGCCAGGCTGTTCGGGGTGCAGGTCGAGGCGCGAGACCTCGCCCGGCGGCCGCTGATGCCGGCGGAACTCGAGGGATGCGACCTCGTCGTGCTCGATCCGCCGCGCGTGGGCGCCAGCGAGCAGGCCCAGGCGCTGGCTGCGGCCCGGGTCGCCAAGGTGATCTACGCTGCCTGCTCGCCCGAGAGCTTCGCGCGCGACGCCCGGGTGCTGGTCGATGCCGGCCTCGAGCTGGTCGAGGTTCGTCCCATCGATCAGTTCCTCTATGCGGCGGACATCGAGCTGATTGCCCTGTTCGCGCACCCTGCCGCAGCAAAACGGCCTTGATCCCTTCCCGCGGCGCCGCTACAAGGCGGCCTCCGATCGCTGTCCCCTTCGTCTAGCGGTCCAGGACGTCGCCCTCTCACGGCGAAAACAGGGGTTCGAGTCCCCTAGGGGACGCCATCATTTGGCGCAAATCCGGCAGTGCCGGCACGGGCGGATAGT
>JAPJRA010000561.1 GCA_030824835.1 Geminicoccaceae bacterium
GCCTCGGCTACGACGGCAGGCTGAGCTCGCCGTCCCTGGCCGAGGCTACCAGTGCCGGCCTGCAGGCGGCCACGACCATGGTGCCGAAGGCATGGCCGATCGCCCGCGCATCGGCCTCGAACAAGGTGCTGCCGACGATGCCGCGAATATCGTACTCACGCAGCAGGGTCGGGTCGAAAACATGGGCCGATGCGGTCATGCGGGCTCTCGTTGCTTGGAGGCGTCGGGCTTGGAGGCGGCAGAGCTCAGATCGAGTCGGCAGCGACCGGCCGGCCGATCGAGGTGTAGCTGAAGCCCGCCTGGGTCACCTGGGCCGGGTCGAAGATGTTGCGCAGGTCGACGATCAGCGGCTGCCGCATGACCTCGTGGGCGCGCTCGAAGTCGAGGCCGCGGAACTCGTTCCACTCGGTCAGGATCACCGCCGCATCGGCGCCGTCCAGCGCGTGGTAGGCGTCGGTGCACCAGTGGACGTCGGGCATCAGCTTGCCTGCCTCGTGCATCCCCTCGGGGTCGAAGGCACGGATGGTGGCCCCCTCGCCCTGCAGTGCGGGGACGATCACCAAGGACGGACTCTCGCGCATGTCGTCGGTGCCGGGCTTGAAGGTCACGCCCAGGATGGCGATGGTCTTGCCGGACACCGAGCCGCCGCAGGCCTCCATGATCTTCTTGACCATGCGGCGCTTCCTGCCCTCGTTGACGCTGACCACGGCCTCGACGATGCGCAGATGGCTGTTGTGCTGCTCGCCGGTGCGCAAGAGCGCCAGCGTGTCCTTGGGGAAGCACGAGCCGCCGTAGCCCGGCCCGGCATGCAGGAACTTCTTGCCGATCCGGCCGTCCAGACCCATGCCCTTGGCCACCTGCTGCACGTCGGCGCCGACGCGCTCGCACAGGTCGGCCACCTCGTTGATGAAGGTGATCTTGGTGGCGAGGAAGGCGTTGGTCGCGTACTTGGTGAGCTCGGCCGTCTCCAGCGTCGTGAACAGGATCGGGGTCTCGATCAGGTTCAGGGGCCGGTAGCAACGGGCCAGCACCTCCTTGGCGTGCTCGCTCTCGACGCCGCACAGCACGCGGTCGGGGCGGAGGAAATCGCCGATGGCCGAGCCCTCGCGCAGGAACTCCGGGTTCGAGGCGACGTCGATGGCGAGGTCGGGCCGCTGGGTCGCGAAGATCTTCTGCAGCTTGCGGCCCGTGCCCACTGGCACCGTGGACTTGGTCATCACCAGGGTTGGGTGCTTGAGCAGGGCCGCGATCTCCTCGGCCGCGGCGAACACGTAGGACAGGTCGGCATGGCCGTCACCGCGCCGCGACGGCGTGCCTACGGCGATGAACACCGCCTCGGCACCGTCGAGCGCCGCCGCCAGGTCGGTGGTGAAGGTGAGCCTGCCGGCGGAGCTGTGCCGCTCGACCAGGGTATCCAGTCCGGGCTCGTAGATCGGCATCTTGCCTTCCTCGAGCATCCGGATCTTGTTGGCGTCCCGGTCGACGCCCACGACCTCGAGGCCGAACTCAGCAAAGCACGCACCCGACACGAGGCCGACATAGCCCGTGCCGATCATGGCGATCTTCATCCGCAGGTCCTTCTATCGCTGTAACTCAAACGTAGCGCGCCAGCATCTCCGAGAATCCGGGCTGCAGATCCTCGCGGGCCGAGGCCAGGGCCACGATCGCCTCGAGGTAGCCCAGCTTGTCGCCGCAATCATAGCGGTTCCCCTCGAAGCGGAACCCATGGAAGGGCTGGCGCCCGATCAGCTTGGCCATGGCGTCGGTCAGCTGGATCTCACCGCCGGCACCCGGCGCCTGCGCGTCCAGAATCGGGAACACTTCCGGCATCAGGATGTAGCGGCCGATCACCGCCAGCCGCGACGGTGCGACCTCGGGCGCCGGCTTCTCGACCATGCCGCGGACCTCGGTGAGCCGCCCTTGGCTCGGGCCAGGATCGATGACGCCGTAGCGCGAGGTGTGCTCCTGGGGCACCTCCATCACCGCCAGCAGATTGCCGCCGGTCTCGCGCTGGGCCGCCACCATCTGGGCGAGGCAGGATGGCTTGGCGTCGATCAGATCGTCGACAAGCATCACCGCGAAAGGCTCGTCGCCGACGATATGGCGCGCGCACCAGACCGCATGGCCCAGCCCCTTGGGCTCCTGCTGCCGGGTGTAGATCACTTCCCCGGCGCGTGGCACCGAGCGCTCGAGGGCCTGCAGCTCCTTGGTCTTCTGCTTGCGCGCCAGGGTCTCGAACAGCTCGAAGGCTCGGTCGAAATGATCCTCCAGAATCACCTTGCCGCGCCCGGTCACGAAGATGAACTGGTCGGCCCCGGCGGCGGCGGCTTCCTCCAGCGCGTATTGAATGATCGGCCGGTCGACCACCGGCAGCATTTCCTTGGGCAGCACCTTGGTGGCGGGGAGCATCCGTGTGCCCAGCCCGGCCACGGGAAACACGACCTTGCGCACCTCTCGCATGCGTTCGCCCTCACTCGTAGCGGCGCGCGTCAACCTACGCGACGACCTGTTTCTAGCTGTGGCAACAGCGACACTTCAACCGCTGCGGTCGCAGAATGGTTGCCAACTCAGCCCCGTCGGCCGATCAGATAGTCGCGGGCCTGATTCAGCTGGGCCGCCAGGTAGGCGCTGCCGCCGTGATCCGGGTGCAGGTGCGCCATCAGCGCCCGGTGTGCGGCCTTGATCTGTTCCGTGGTGGCATCCTCAGGCAGACCGAGTATCTCCAGCGCCGTATGCTGATCCATCTCACTCGCGGGCCGGCGTGGCTCCCGGGTATGCTGGTGACGCCAATCGGGCACGCGGCGATCGAGATAGGCCTCGATCAAGGGAACCGAGCCAGGATCCTCGCGCTCCGCCTCCTGGAGCAGGGCCACCAACTGGCTCAACCCGAGGTCACGAAGCTCGCGGCCGGCATGATCACCAGCCTTGACCCTGCCCTCGACCTCTCCCGTCGCATGATCCAGCCGCATGATAAGCAGGTCGGTCTCCACGGTCGAGGCCGGGCCGCCCTGTGCGTCGCCCAATGGATCGCCACTGTGCGGTCCGCGCACCAGAGCGCGAATGGCCATTACCGTGGCCGCGACCGTGATGATGGCAAGCCCGAGCCGCCCCGTGAGCAGAAGGCCGGTGCTGGCCATGGCGCTGAACACCGCGGCAAACGTGGTGACGGCCTGGGCGATCTGGCGCGCGGAGGCGCTGACGAACCAACGCGTCGCGACGTACAGGAGCCCGAAGACGGCAAAGCCTAACGCTGCATATGCCAGCATGTGATCAGCGCAGCTGATGCTCCAACAGCTTCACCGCGCCGCCGGAGCGCCGGGCCAAGGCCGTGACGGCGGCCTTGCCGCCCGCGGCGTAGGCGGCGACGCCGCCCAGCAGGGCGCGCAGCTCGGCCGCGGAGCCGGCGGCAAACGGCAGGTAGGCACCACGGGTGAGCCTCGCGATGTCGCGAAAGGCGTTCGCCGCCGTCGGTTCGCTGCCCTCGTGGAACATGAAGGCGCGCACGCCCAGCA
>JAPJRA010000562.1 GCA_030824835.1 Geminicoccaceae bacterium
GTGGTGGGGCCTGACGCTTCTTGGAATCTTGATTGAAGTGATCCAGGGCCTGCCCGGCGTGAACCGAGGCCCGAGCGTTCTTGAAGCCCTCTGGGATTCGGCTGTTGTCGCGGCTGTGTTTCTGGTCGTCTCGATTGGAGCTGTGAGGCGCCAAGCCGGCGGCCCGCATAGCGGCTCGGATCACCGCTGAGGCGCGCGCTCTGAGTTACAAGAGGGGTCGCCGATCTGAACCTTTTGCCCAGCTCGCCCTTTAACTTCCCAGTCATCTCATTTGACGTAATCGGGGTTGCTGACGCGATCTCCACCGTGCTATACGCCCTGGCAACCTCCGGTAGCCGTCTGTTCGAAAGGTCCACCATGAAGAAGTCCCTGAGCGTCGTCGCCGCCGCTCTCGCCGTCGCTGCGGTTTCCGCGGGCGCTTCGGCCCAGTCGGGCGCCTCAGCTCAAACGCCGACTGCGCGCCTGTCGGGCGCTGCTGGTCAAGTGACGGTGGACCGCGGCCAAGGCTTTGTCTCGTCGGACGCAGCCTCGATCCTGCGCGCCGGTGACGTGGTTCGGACGTCTGCGGCCACCCAGGTTGTCTTCGCCGACGGGTGCGCGCTGCCGATCGCTGCGGGTCAGGCCTTCACGGTTCCTTCGGTTTCGCCCTGCGCCGCTCAGGTAGCCGGCGGCGGCCAGGCCGTCGAGACCGGCGCTGGCGTCGCGGCGGGCTCAGCATCTGCTGGGGGTCTGGCGGCGGTCAGCGCCACCGGCCTGGTGGTTGGCGGTCTGGCGGCCGGCGGTCTGGTGGCCGTTGTGGCGACCGTCGTCGACGATGACGAAGACAAGCCGATCAGCCGCTAAGCCCTGATCACGGAAGTCAAGAAGAGCGGCTTCGGCCGCTCTTTTTTTTGCGGTTTGTGCCGGCGCCGGGGGGCGTAGCGTATCCACTCAATGATCGATCTGCATTGCCATCTCCTGCCCGGCATCGATGATGGCGCCCCGGACCTGGAAGAAGCCCTGGCTATGGCGCGTGTGGCGTGCGCGGACGGCATCACCACCCTTGCCTGTACCCCGCACATCTACCCTGGCCTGTACAACAACACCGCCGAGATCATCCATGATGGGGTCACCCGGCTGCGCGAGCAGTTGGCTCAGGCCGACATCCCGCTGACCTTGACAGTCGGCGCGGATGCGCAGCTCACCCCTGACATGCTTGAGCAGTTGCAGACTGGGCGCATTCCAACGCTTGGCGGGTCGCGCTACTTCCTGTTCGAGCCGCCGCATCACGTGGCGCCGCCCCGGATGGCGGAGGTCATCTTCGACATTCTCGCGGCAGGCTTTGTTCCGATCATAACCCATCCAGAGCGGCTGACCTGGATTGAGGACCGCTACCAGACGATCTGCGACGTATTTGAGGCGGGCGCCTGGATCCAGTTGACGGGCGGGTCCGTCACGGGCCTGTTCGGTCGACGTGCGCAGTACTGGTCGGATCGGATGCTCGACGAGGGGCGAGTGCACATCCTCGCCAGTGATGGGCACAACCTTCGCCGTCGCCGGCCCGTGCTTTCGGAAGCACGCGACCGGGTGGCTGATCGCTTAGGAAGAGAGGCGGCGCTGGACATGGTGTCGGTTAGGCCTCATGGCGTGCTGCTTGATCAGCCGCCAGCAACCATGCCTGCTCTCGCACCCGCGCAGGCGCCCGCTGGCAGGCCTGCGCGTCGGCGCTGGTTTGGAGGTTTTGGATGATCCGCACGTCAAAGGGGGCCTGTGCTGCTGTCCTGCTGCTCTGCAGCGGGTTGAGCGCCTGTGCGACGCGCGATGCGCCGCTGCCGGTTGCCTTGCCCGCCCCTGTTGTTCAAGCGACGCCGCAGCCAACCTACAGGATCGGTCCTTTCGATCAGTTGCAGGTCAACGTTTTCGGCGTGCCGGAACTCTCCGGCGCCGCGCAGGTGGATGGGGACGGACAGTTGAACCTGCCGCTTGTGGGGGCCGTGGACGCGCTGGGCCGCACCCCGCCCCAGTTGGCAAGCGAGGTGGAGCGGGCCTATGCGGCGCGCTATGTGCGCGACCCGAACGTCACCATCCAGATCACCACGCCGCAAAGCCAGCGGGTGGTTGTGTCAGGCGAGGTGCGCGAAGCCGGCGTCTTCCCGGTGCAGGGCCGACTGACCCTGGTTCAAGCGATCGCGCAGGCTCAAGGTTTGAGTGATAATGCAAACGCCGGAAACGTGGTTGTCTTGCGCCAGACAGGAGGCCAACAAACGGCTGCTCGTTTCGATCTGCGGGAGATTCAAGCGGGTCGGCTTGCCGACCCTGAGCTGGCTCCTGGCGACACAGTGATTGTCGACACGGCGCGCGCGCGCCGCCTCATTCGCGACCTGGCGCCGCTAGGCGGCTTCCTGGTCGGCATCTTCAACGTACTGAAGTAAAGCCGATGACCACCATGCTACCTGAGGGCGGCGCAACCTCTTCGGCCGCGGGGTCCCGTCCCCTGTTCGGTCCGGATGGCGAAGGCCTGATTGACCTGCGGCGTCTTTGGCACATTGTATTGAAGCGCTGGTGGGTGCTCGCCGGCGTGCTAGCGGTGGCGTTGGTCCTTGGCGTCGTGGTCACCTTGCTTTCGACGCCGATCTACCGCGCCAGCGCCACGCTGCAGATCGACCGCGAAGCCGCGCAGGTTGTCGACGTAGAAGGGGTTCTCCCAGCGGAAGGCATGTATTCGGCACAGGAGTTCTACCAAACCCAATATGGGCTGCTGAAGAGCCGCTCATTGGCTCAGCGCGTGGTGACGGGGCTGCGGCTGGCGCAAGATCCCCAGTTTCTGGAATCGAACAGACGCAGCCCCGCCAACGCGCGGCCCTCTGATGGTCAAGTTGGCGGCTCACCGGCCGAACGCAATCGGCAGGCGGTCAATCAACTGCTCGCCAATCTTCGTGTCACCCCGGTCGTGAACTCACGGTTAGTGACGATCAGCTACGACAGCGCCGATCCGGCGCTGGCGCAGGCGGTGGTCAACTCCATCACCGAGACCTTTATCGCGACCAACCTGGAGCGTCGCTTCGAGGCCTCCTCCTACGCCCGCCGCTTTCTTGAAGAACGGATTGAGCAGTTGCGCGCCCGCTTGGAGGAGTCCGAGCGCGAGCTCGTCGCCTATGCCTCCAACCAGCAGATCATCAACATCCCCAGCGCCAGCGCCACATCGGACGGGGGCGCCAACCGCGGCCGCTCGTTGATCGCTTCCTCGCTGGAGGCGCTCAACGCCTCGCTTGCCGAGGCGCGCACCAGCCGCATCGCCGCGGAAGAGCGCTGGCGCGCAGCGCAAGCGTCCACCGGATTGGGGCTCAGCGAGGTGTTGTCCAGCCCCACCATTCAGGCTCTGCGCGAACAGCGCGCCGAGCTTACCGCGAGGCGGCAGGAGCTTCTGGAACGCTTTCAACCAGAGTACCCCAGCGTTCAGCAGCTACAGGCCCAAATTGCGGAGCTGGATCGGCAGTTGGCGGCCGAGGCCGGCGATGTTCGTCGTTCGCTTC
>JAPJRA010000563.1 GCA_030824835.1 Geminicoccaceae bacterium
GCGAAACTGACCCCGGGCTTCCAGCTGCCCGCCCGTTTTGTCATCCATGCGGTTGGGCCGGTCTGGCGCGGTGGCGGCGCGGGCGAGCCGGCGCAGCTGGCGGCCTGCTATCGGCGCTCGCTGGAGCTGGCCGCCGGGCGGGGTCTCCACACGGTGGCGTTTCCAGCGATCTCGACCGGAATATTCGGCTTCCCGCCCGAGCTCGCGGCACCGATAGCCATCCGCGCGGTCGCCACGCAGCTTGCGTCCCAGCCAGACCTGCGTGTGATCTTCTGCTGCTTTGAGCGACGGTCAGCAGTGCTGCATGAGCGGGCACTTGCCAATCACGGCAACGACCTGCCGTCGTGATCGAGTTCATTGGTCGGAATTGGTATTGGCCAAGTCGTCCTTGACGCACAACTTATCGGTACAATTGTCGTACTCAAGTCGACGGTTATATCTCACGATCTTATGCGTCAATTCGGCGCATGCTCTAGTAAATCCTTTTACTGAAGCCGTCCCGGGCCGGGCGATGATAATGATCGGTCACCTTCAAGTTTGGTGGGTGCGATGAGACGACTACGCTGAGTGTTGGGCTCAAGACAAGCTCACCGCTCGGGTCGGTCGAGGGTGGGCATCGACCATCCGAGTGGCAATCGACATTCGTGGCGGAGGCCCGCCGGCGACGGAAGAACTCGCCCACGAATACCGGAGCGTTGCGTCGTCATTCCCATCACACATCCGTGATCATACAGACAGGTGCAACTTTAAAGGGTCCCCGTCCGTATACTCATCGTGTAGCGAAACTCATGGGCCAACGATTATAAGAGTCGCCCGACACTAAGGGAGGCCAAGATGTCATCCCGCAAGATGATAGCCAGACTGATGGTCTGGCAGCACGAAAGTCTGTTTATAGAATATACTCGTCCTCCATAGTCGACCACGCGACAGAAAACGTGCCGACCTATTGGGTAGGTTGACCGACGGGTCAGCATCGCGTGAACATGCAGAATTTTGGAATACGAAGTCATACAAATAAAAGGACGACCAACAATGCACTGGCTACTGCAGTCAAGACAGCAAAACCCCGCATGGCATCGCCCTCCACTGGCTTGGAAGAGCCTGCAATCTGCCTTCATCTCGACCGGCCTCCTGTTGGGGATTGTCTCCGCGCCGCACACAGCAGTGGCGGCACCTTTGACCGGCACATTCAAGGGTGAGGCGTATGGCACATTCGCCAGCGCTGTGGTTGGGCCAATTGCGACGACTCTCGGCAAGACCGCCTACCTGCCCTGCCCCTGCCAGGGCACCAACGGTGCCACCCAGCAAACCAGCGTGAACGCGCTCTCGGCCGGTGTGGGCGGCAGCGTGCTCACCGCGAACGCCGTCACCAGCACCGTCTACGGGCTGAAGACCAGCTCGACGGCCACGGCGACGAACACCTCGACCGTCGCCGGCGTCAATCTGCTGAACGGCCTGATCACCGCCACGGCCATCAAGGCGGTGGCCAACGCCAGTGCCAACGCCACCGACATCATCGTCAATGCCACCGGCTCGACCTTCGTCGACCTCGTCGTCGCCGGTGTTCCCGTTGCCGCCAATCCCAGCCCCGGCACCCGGCTGACCCTGCCGGGCATCGGGAGTGTGGTGCTGAACAAGGCAACGAAGTCCGGCAAGAGCAGCACGGCCAAGCAGATCACGGTCGAGATGCTGACGGTGGAGGTGACTGTCGCCAATACGCTAGGCCTGCCGGTCGGCGCACGGATCGTGGTCGCCCATGCGATCGCCGGCTATGCGCGCAGCGTGCTGCCGTTCTCGGTCGGCGGGCAGGCCTTCGCGGCGTCGGCCAACGCCACCATCGGCAATGCGATCAAGAACAAGATCGGCAAGGCGGCGTTGGTCACGATGGGCTGCGACGGGACGGCCGGCAAGACCAAGACCAACATGCTGGCCGATCTCGACGTCGGCACGACGTTGCAGATCGGTACCGGCAACACGACCGCCTTTGGCGGACCCGACGGTTCCGGTACCATCGCCCGGACCACGGCCACCGTCGAGAACGCCAGCCTGCTGAGCCTGCCCGTGGTCGGCGCGCTGGTGAGGCTGACGGCGATCACTGTGGTTGCCGAGGACCGCTACAATGGCAGCCTGCACACCCGCTCGACGGCAGGCACCCAGTTCGTCGGCCTGCAGATCGCCGGCCTGAACCTGCCGGTCAATGTCGCACCCAATTTCCGCGTCAATCTTCCGTTCGGTTATGTCGTCGTCAACGAGCAGAGCATCCCCGCCGCGGGCAAGAAGGGCGTGATGTACGTCAACGGGCTGAAGATCGTCATCACCGGCGCCAACGTGCTGGGACTGCCGGTCGGCAGCCAGATCACGGTCGCACGCGCGGAAGCCACCGCGCAACGTTGATCGCAGCATGAGGGACGGACCCTGCCACGGCGGGGTCCGTTCGCTTTGCGCTCAGTCGAGGCCGCAAGCGTCCAGCCCGTGGTACGTGCGGTCGTGGTAGACGAGGCCCGATGCGCCTTCGATCGCCTGCAGGACCTCCACCTCGCCGATGAAGATCGTGTGCGTGCTTGCGGCCAGCGTCTCGGTCAGCCGGCACTCGAAGGTGGCTGCGGCATCGACCAGCACGGGCAGCCCGGTGGTGCCGGTAACCCAGCGTCCTTCGCTGAATCGACTCGGACCATGGCTGGTGTCGCGACCGCCGAAATGATCGGCCAGATCCTGCTGCGCCTGGGTCAGCACGTTCAACGCGAAATAGCCGCTCGCGATGATCAGCGCATGGGCGTCCGCATCGCGATGCACGCAGGCCAGCAGCCGCGGCGGCTCGGCGGTGAGCGAGCAGACCGAGGTGGCGGTCAGGCCGGCGCGGACGTCGCCCAGGCGGGCGGTCACGATGGTGACGCCACCGGCGAGCCGACGCATGCCGGCGATGAAGTCGGTGGTGGGGACAGGCAAGCGGCGGCTCCAGACCGGGGGCCTCGCGCGGCCCCACGGCAGCCGATCCTCAATAGGCGTTCGGGTGCGAGAAACCGACGAGCAGAGTTCGTAAGATAATGCGCAGATCGAGCAGAAGCGACCAGTTCTCGATATAATGCAGATCGTAGCGCACACGCTCCTGCATCCGGGCCAGTGTCTCGGCCTCGCCGCGCAAGCCGTTGACCTGGGCCCAGCCGGTGATGCCGGGCCGGACGCGGTGGCGGGCGAGATAGCCGTCGATCAGCCCGGCATAGCGCTCGTGATGCGCCACGGCGTGCGGTCGCGGCCCGACGATCGACATCTGCCCGCAGAGCACGTTCAGGAACTGCGGCAACTCGTCGAGACTGGTACGGCGCAGCAGCCGGCCGATCGGTGTCACGCGTGCATCGGCCCGTCTGGCAGCCTTCAGCGTGCCTTCGGCCTCGGCGCAGTGTTCGAGGTACATCGTGCGGAACTTGAGCACGTCGATCGGTCGATTGTCGAAGCCGAAGCGACGCTGCCGGAACAGGACCGGGCCAGGCGAGTCGAGGCGAACCATCAC
>JAPJRA010000564.1 GCA_030824835.1 Geminicoccaceae bacterium
ATTGGTTCCTGGGCGGCACCGCCGCTTATGCCAAGTCCGACACCAACTTCGACGGCGGCAACGAATCGGTGAACGGCCAGACCGCCACCGGGGCCGTGGCGCTGAAGCGGCAGCTGGGGCCGTGGCTGCTCGGCGGGGCGGTGGGCGGTGGCTACACCTGGGCCGACAGCAAGCGTGACGTGGCTCTGGGCACGGTCGCGGCCGAGGCCAAGGGCTCGCCCGATTCGAGCTTCCTGTTCGCTCGGGCCCGGGTCGCCTACGAGGTGCCGTTCGCGGACTGGTACGTGCGGCCGATGCTCGATCTCGACGCGATCAGCTTCCACCAGCAGAGCTATGATGAGAGCGGTGCCGGCGCCCTCAACCTCGACGTCGACAGCAACACGGAGACCTATTTCGCGGCGACGCCCGGCGTCGAGCTGGGTGGACGCCTGGATCTCGGCCACGGCTTCGTGCTGCGCCCGTTCACCGGGGTCGGGGTCAGCTTCATCACCAATGACAACTACACGGCGACCTCCAATTTCGCCGCGGCACCGGACGGCGACTCGTTGCAGACCACGGCCAATGTCGACAACGTGCTCGGCCGCCTGACGCTCGGCCTCGATCTGATGAATGCCGGCGGGTTCCAGGTGAAGCTTGACTACAACCTGCAGGCCGGCGACGACGTGGTCAGCCAGACCGGCCAGATTCGCTTCGGCTACTATTTCTGATCCCCCGCCGAGAACAGGAAATCAGGTGTCCGAGCCCGTCGCGGAAAGCTCGCCGGTGGCCGAGCAGCCGCCGGCCACGACCAACATCACGGCCTCGCGCGGCTTCGCGCAGTGGTTGTCGCTGTATCAGGTCAGCCTCGCCTTCACGTCCTATCAGAGCGGCCAGCTTTTCCTCGTGGGCGTGATGCCCAACGGCGGCCTGTCGCTGCACCAGCGCAACTTCGTCCGCGCCATGGGGCTGGCCGGCGACGCCGAGCGGCTCTACGTCGCCGGCCTCGCCCATATCTGGCGGCTCGAAAACGTGCTGGGCGAGCAGGAGCGGGCCAACGGCCATTTCGATCGGCTCTACGTGCCGCGCACCGGCCAGACGGTGGCCGACATCGACGTGCACGAGCTCGGGGTCGAGGCCACGGGGCGGGTGGTGTTCGTCAACACCAAATATTCGTGCCTCGCCACCACCAGCACCACCCACAGCTTCAAGCCGATCTGGCGGCCGAGCTTCATCTCGCGACTGGCGCCCGAGGACCGCTGTCACCTCAATGGGCTGTGCATGGAGAACGGCCGGCCGCGCTACGTCACGGCGGTCTCGACCACCGACCTCGTTGACGGCTGGCGCAACCGCCGTCGCGACGGCGGGGTGGTGATCGACGTCGAGACGGACGAGGTGGTGGCGGCCGGACTGTCGATGCCGCACTCGCCGCGGCTCCACGACGGGGCGCTGTGGGTGCTCGACTCGGGCAACGGCCATCTGCTCCGGATCGACCGCTCGACCGGCGAACGGTCGCAGGTGACCTTCCTGCCCGGTTTCATGCGCGGCCTCGCCTTCCATGCCGGCCACGCTTTCGTCGGCCTGTCGATGCCCCGCGATGGTGCGTTCCATGGCTTGGCGCTCGAGGACGAGATCGGGCAACGCGGCGGCGAGCCATGGTGCGGCGTACAGATCGTCAACACCGCCAACGGCGACATCGTCGAATGGCTGCGCCTGGACGGGGCCATCCGCGAGCTGTTCGACGTCAGGGTGCTGCCGGGCGTCGTCTGCCCGATGGCGTTGCCGACCTTCGGCCCGGAGCTGGCGAGCTTCGTCACCATCGAGACGCCTGACCGGCCGCTGGGCGAGCGCGGGCCGCCATGAGGGAGCGCTGCATGTCGTCGATCCTCCTCCCCTGGCGGCTCGTGCCGCCGGCCTGCGTGCTGGCGATGGGGCTGGCCTCACCGGTCGCGCACGCCCAGGCCCCGGCCGAGCCTGCCGGCCCGAGCAGCACCACGGCCACCTACGGCGACTGGACGGTGCGTTGTGTGCCGCCACCGCAGGACCCGGCAGGCGCCAAGGTCTGCGAGGTGACCCAGGCGATCCGGATCGAGGACCGGCCGGGCATCATGGCCCAGCTCGCGTTCGGCGCCTGGCCCAAGGATGGGCCGCTGCGCGTCGTCGTGCAGCTGCCTAATGGCGTCTTCCTGCCGCCCGGCGTCAGGCTCCTTCCGCAGGAAGGCGCAGCCACCGGCCTCGATCTCGCCTACAGCACCTGCCTGCAGGGCTGCTTCGCCGATGCCGAGATCGGTGCCGACATGCTGGCGACACTGACGAGCAGCCAGGGCCCGGCACGGCTCGAGTTCGTCAACAATGCCCGCAACCGTGTGGCGCTACCCGTTTCCCTCGATGGCCTCAAGGCAGCCCTCGATGCCAGAACCTAGACCGGGGTTCGCAGGCATAGGCAAGCTGTGTCGGCCATTCGAGCGCATGACAGGCCGAATTCTCGGCCCGCATAATTCGACATTCACTGTGGTGGACTTTCCTCGGGAGTGCTGGTCGGTGGCATCGTCACGATGGACCCAACAAATCTGCTGGGCGGCTTTCGTTGCTCTCTGCGTGTGGCTGGCTGCGGTGCCAGCCGGCTTTGCCGAGGAGGTCAAGCCACATGCGGCTGCGCCATCGGCCGCGGCGGGGCCGCCGCGGCCCGACCTGGCCCAGACGATCGAGGCCGACGTCCATGCCGATGAGCTGGCCTTCACCGATATGCTGGCGGCGCTGCGTGTTCAGCTCAGAGTAGCCGTGGCCAGCATCGGGCAGCTGCCACAGGAGTTCCACGCCGCGATCGCGCGCGAGACGCCCGACGGCTCGTATGACTGGCTCTGGTCGGCGCTGATCTCCGCTCTGCTGGCCATCGGCATCGGTTATGCCGCTGCGATTCTGCTCGAGCGCTGGTGGCAGCGCACCTCCCGACCGGTTCCTGCCGACCCCGAGGTCGAGTTTGACACCAACACCAAGATCGCGTTCCTGCTCCGCCGTCTGTTGATCTGGATCGTCGGCAGTGCGGTCCTGGTCGCGGTCGGGTTGGTCGTGCTGGAGGTGCTTGACAATGGCGCGCCGATCGTGCGCCGCACCGCCCTGATCGCCCTGCTCTGTGTCGGTGGGGCGCGGGCGCTGCTGAGCATCGTCCGCACATTGTTCACGCCGACCCTGCCCCAATACCGGCTGGTGCATGTCGATAGCCGGGTGGCCGGGGCGCTTTATCGGGATTTTGCGATCTTCGTGATTGCCGCTGCGACCGTGACGGGGCTCGACCAGTGGTTCGCCGCGCTGACCCTGCCGCTGGAGAACCGGCAGCTGGTAGCGATGGCGCTCAGCATTGTGCCCGTCCTGCTGCTGGCGGTCGTCTGCGCCTGCCACGGCCGCACTGTCAGCCACATGCTGGTGCCGCCCGACCAGCCGGCCAATCCGCTGCTGCGAGGTCTCGCGCGCGGCTGGTGGATCATTGCCATTGCCTATTTCGTCGTCGGCTGGCTGGTTCGCTGCGTGGA
>JAPJRA010000565.1 GCA_030824835.1 Geminicoccaceae bacterium
CCACGAATCATCGCAGCATCGGCAGCCGCCTCGCCGCCAACGGCGTCGGCGACGCCGAGGTCCGCCTCGGCTGGGAGGCCAACAACCCGTCCTACCCCTGGACCGCGGTCGGCCGCTCCGCGAACGACTGGAAAGCCTGCTTCACCAACGCCGCCAGGGCGATCAAGCTCGGCGGGCCGAACCTGCGCATCACCTGGCATATGGCCAAGCGCGGCCAGATCAACGTCTCCTCGATCTGGCCCGATCAGGCGCCGATCACCAATGTCGGTGTCAGCCACTATGACGACAACCAGGCCCGCTTCGGCACGGAGACGTCGAATGGCAGTCCCTGGGGTCTACGCGCGTGGCTGAGCTTCGCCCGCAGCAAGGGCAAGAGGCTGGAAATGGCGGAGTGGGGCGCCGGCCGGAGCGGCGACAACCCGGCCTATATCGAGAACATGTACGATTTCTTCCGCTCGGCTGGCGACGGGCTGGCCCACGAGAGCTATTTCAACGCCGGCGACTCCAGGCTCTACGCGACGACCCGACTGCCCAGAACGGCCCAGCGTTACCGCGAGCTGTTCTAGCCGGACGTGGACGCCGATCAGGGCCGCGGCCCGATCGGCTCCACGCGACGGGGGTGGACAACCAACGGCAGGGGCTGGGTTCGAACGCTTCGCAGCGCCATATCCCGGTGATCAGACCCGATAACGAGACCGGTTCATGCCCCCCGCCAGCCACCGTTTCTCCGATGACGGACGGATTCCCAACCACCCGGACCTGCCGCTCCTGGTCTATGCGGACGCCCTTGCCATAGGCGCCACCGACCGTGCCGCCGCCTTCGAGGCGCTGTTCAGGCGGCACGGCTGGGGCGGCATGTGGCGCAACGGGATCTACGCCTTCCATCACTACCACAGCACGGCGCACGAGGTGCTGGGCATCGCCGCCGGGCGGGCGCGGGTCCGCTTCGGCGGCGAGCGCGGCATCACCCTCGACATCGAGGCCGGCGACGCCGTGCTGATCCCTGCCGGCGTCGGACACTGCAACCTCGGCGCCAGCGCCGACCTGCTGGTCGTTGGCGCCTACCCCGAGGGACAGCGTCCCGACCTGCGTCGCGGCGACCCGGACGATCGACCACAGGTGCTGGCGAACATCGCGACCATACCGATGCCAGAGCGCGATCCGATCACCGGTGGAGACGGCGCGGCATGGGATCGAGCCTGACCCTTTTCTCCTGATACCTCCGTTCTCATCAATGATCCGAGTGCGGACGCGGTGGATCGTCGGCAAGCGAAGCTTTGCCGCCGACGGGCGCGCCATGGCCACCGGCTACGGGAAGAGGGCATGCGAGTGCCTCGGCATCCTTTGCCTCACGGCATCATCGACCTTGAGGCTGAACCGGCCGTTCTCCATCGATCCGATGCCGACCCGCGCGGTAACCGAGGAGCCGGTCGGCCGGATCTTGCGCTCGCATGCGGCGCGCACGCGAGCTTCGCGGCCGCCCGACGCGGCGGCTTCCGCCTTGTACATCACATCCATGCTTGGTCGTCCGCGCAGTGACCGCTCAGGCTTGGTAGGCGAACTTCCGAACCGCACTCTCGTCCCAATCGATGCCGTTGCCCGGCCGGTCGGGAACGATGACCTGCCCGCCCGCGACCTCGAACGGTTCGGCGATGATCGGGTTGCCCCAATCGCGCCACTCCAGCCAGTCGGCCGATTCGGTGGCCCGCAGCAGGTGGGCCGAGACCTCGGGGTAGAGGTGGCTGGACATCGGATGCCCGGCTGCCCCGGCGATGGCTGCCGCCCGCAGCCAGCCGGTCACACCACCGATGCGCATCAGGTCCGGCATGTACAGGTCCGCCGCCCGAGCCTGGACCGCCTCGAGGAACGAGCGTGGGCCGTAGATGTTCTCGCCGATCTGCACCGGCGTCTTGAGTTCCCGGGTCAGCTGCGCGGACTGCGCGTAGTTGTCAAACACGACCGGCTCCTCGAACCAGTACAGGCCCTGATCGTCGAGCCCGTGGCAGCGCGTGATCGCGTCACCGAGCGCGAGCCCCTGGTTGAAATCGCACATCAGGTCGATCTCGGCGCCGACGGCCCCGCGCACGACCTCGATCGCCCGGATGTCCTCCCGCAGGCTGGAGCGGCCCAGCCGGATCTTGATGGCAGAGAAATCGCCTTCGGCGACCAACTCCTCCGCTTCCTTGGCCAGGCGCTCGAGGGGCAGGAGCCAGAGGCCATTGGTGTTGTAGGCGCGCAGCCGGCCGACGCTGCCGCCCAGAAGCTCCGCCAGCGGCAGGCCGACCGCCTTGGCGAAGGCGTCCCAGATCGCCATGTCGAGCCCGGCCGCGGCGATGAGGCTGACGCCCTGCCGACCGAGCAGATGCATGGTCCCCATCGCGTCGCGGAACTGATCGAGCGGTGCCAGCCGCCGGCCCTTGAACGTCTCGGCGAGATCGAGGATCGCCGGGCCGACATAGCGGATCGCGTTCTTGAGGTAGGGCTCGAGATAGCTCCTGCCGACAATGCCCTCCTTGGTGTGCAGGTCGATCAGGATGAACGGCCACTCGTGGTAGGTTCCCACCTTCGACACGATCGGCCGGCGCATCGGGATCGCCACCGTGCGCACCTGCACGCTCTCCAAGGTCAGCTTCTCACGAGCCCGCATTACATTTCCTCTACGGTGTGCCGCCTGTGGGTTTCGACCCTGACGGGGTCACTGCTCCATTCGCCGCGTGAAGGAGGCGTCGTTGCGCGGTCGCTTGATCCCGGGCTCGTCCCATCCACACCATGCAGCGCTTCCCGTGCTACCGCTTCGCGATCCAGTCCATGATCGTCTTGCTGAGCTGCTCCAGTGAGCGCGCACTGACGAAAATGCCGATATGGCCGCCCTTGAGAACAGTTTCGGTGAAGTCCTCGCTGCCGACCCGGCCGTTCAGCGCCTTGGACATCTCCGGGGGGATGATATGATCTGTTTCCGTATAGATGTTCAGGACCGGGCAGGTGATGTCGCGTAATTTGACGGTCTGCCCATCCAGCACGAACTCGTCCTTGATCAGCTTGTTGTCCTGATAGAGGTCTTTCAGCCACTGGCGCGAGAACTCGCCCGGCTGGTGCGGCCGGTCGGCCAGCCAGCGCTCCATGCGCAGGAAGTTCAGCAGCTTGGCCTCGTCGCTGGCGGCATCGACCAGATCGAGATTGTACTTGGTCAGGCTGCGGCCCGGCGTCATCAGCGAGAACAGGTAGCCCACGAACTCACCGGACACGATGCCCATCTGATCGACCATGCGGTCGATGTCGGTGGGCTCCAGGCTACGCGCCCAGACGTTCATGAAGCCGCGGTCGATCCGGTTCTCGGTCCGGTCGGCGTGGAAGTCGACCGGGGTGACGGTCGTGATCAGGTTGCGGACGCGGGTCGGATGCAGCGCCGTGTAGCACAGGCTGATCACGCCACCCTGGCAGACGCCGAGCAGATTGATGGCCGGGATGCCGTTCCGGCGGCAGATCTCGTCGACGC
>JAPJRA010000011.1 GCA_030824835.1 Geminicoccaceae bacterium
CGGTCGATGTTGCCCGCCTGCGGCTCATTCAGGAGCTGCGCCATGATCTGGCTATCGATGCCGAGGCGATCCCGGTGGTGCTATCGCTCGTCGACGAGATGTACATGCTGCGACGGCGCCTCGGGGCTCTGACCCGCGCCCTGGCCGAGACCTCGCCGGACGTGCGGACAACCGTACGTGCCCGGTGCCAGGTGCTGCTGTGGGGAGCCGAAGTGGAGGACGACGGGCCGCAGTAATATGCAGCATTCGTCCGCAGAATTGTTTTGGTATGCTCTCCCATAAACGGGAAGACTCTATTGCGGCCCGGTTCGGAAGCGCAGGCCGGTGCCGTTGACCGGCGAATACTTGTCTCGTTTCGACGATTATTGTAACCAATTGAGATTGGAAGACTCGGACGCTGCGCGCTGCTGCTGCGTTGCAGCATTGCTTGACTTTCGTCTCGTCGCTTCCTAGGGTTCGGGCGCAGCCGGGACTGAACGGGCCGGCTTTAGGTGCTCGGTAAAAAAGTGGCCAGGTCCGAAGACCCGGCCAAGTTGATCAGGGAGGCTAAACGTCTGGGAGAGAAGAGGGTCCTAGAACCCTCCCTGTCCAAGGGCATTGCACCCCAGGACGCACGTGCCAAACCGAAGTTTGACCCGCCAACATCAAGGTCGCCCAGAACAACGGCCTTGCTGCACTGCACAAATTAATCATCGGAAGGCCCCCTGCCTAGGGGGTGTGGCGTCTATTCGTGTGACGCTTCGGCATGAGGGGTATGCGTTTTCGCGGCAGCAGGAGTCAAGAAGCGACCGGTCAGTTTACCAGACTGGCTGCTCGGCGACCTTTTCGAGAAGAAAATCTCGGAATACGGACACTCGCTTGGAAGTCTTTAGCTCTTCCGGATAGACGAAGTAGGCCGTGAAGCTCGGCCCTTCCACGTCTTCCAGAACGCGTTGCAGCGAGCTGCTGGAGACGCCCAGATAATCGGGCAACGACGCCAAACCGAGTCCGCTCTCCGCTGCGCGCAGCATGCCGAACACGTTGTTGATGCTCAGCGTCGGGGGACGGGCTGGGCGGACGTCATCGTCATCACGGCCGGCGGTCAAAATCCAGTTCAGGCTGTCGACCGGCACAGCCGCGGCCTCGCCGTAGGCAATCAGGCGATGCTGATCGAGGTCGTCGAAGCTGGTGGGAATCCCCTGTCTCTCCAGATAGGCCGGCGCACCGTAGATGTGCGTATGCACCGTCATCAGTCGCCGCTGGATGAGATCGGGCTGCGTCGGTCGTGCCACCCGAATAGCGACGTCTGCTTCCCGCATGCTCAGGTCGACATCGCTGTCGCCGATGACCAGCGAGATGGAGATGTCCGGATGGCGCTCGACGAAATCCGGGAGCTGAGCCACCAGCCACACCGTGCCCAGGCCGATGGTCGCATTGATGCGCAGCCGGCCGGCGGGCGAATCGCGGCTCTCGCCCAGAGCGGTCTGCACGGACGCCATGCGCTTGGCGACCTCGTTGGCCGTATGGAGGAGAATCTCGCCCTGCTCGGTCAACACTAGGCCACGCGCGTGGCGATGGAAGAGAGGGGTGCCGAGATCTTCCTCGAGCGCACCGATCTGCCGGCTGATGGCGGATTGGCTGAGGCCCAACCCTTCCGCGGCGCGAGTGAAGCTGCCTGCCTGAGCCACCGCGTGAAACACGCGGACCCGATCCCAGTCCATCATCGGTGTCATTCTGTTCCCCGTCATCGGCATTGTTGGGTCAGCTGTGCCCTGCGAGGAACTTCTCGGTGTCCAGGGCTGCCATGCAGCCGCTGCCTGCCGCTGTCACCGCCTGCCGGTAGATGCGGTCCTGGACGTCGCCGGCGGCGAACACGCCGGGGACGCCGGTCAACGTACTGCCAGGTCGCGTCAGGATGTAGCCGTCAGGATCCATGTCCAGCTGACCTTTGAACAAGGCCGTGGCCGGATCGTGGCCGATGGCGACGAACAGGCCTTCCACCGGCAGATCGTGGGTCCTGCCCGTACCGACCTCCCGCAGACGGACCCCAGTCACTGCCTTGGGCTGGTCGGTCCCCAATACCTCGGCCACGACATGGTTCCAGATCACCTCGATACGCGGGTGGCTGAAGAGTCGATCCTGCATCACCTTCTCGGCCCGCAAGCTGTCGCGCCGATGGACCAGCGTCACCTTCTGGCACATCTGCGCCAGGTAGAGCGCCTCCTCGACCGCGGTATTACCACCGCCGACAATGGCCACCGTTTTGCCCCGGAAGAAAAAACCGTCGCAGGTGGCGCAGGCGGAAACGCCGGCGCCGGAGTAGCGGCGCTCGCTGTCCAGCCCAAGCCACCGGGCCTGAGCGCCGGTGGCAATGATCAGCGCCTCGGCCAGGATGAGGCTGCCGTCATCGAGCCGTACCTTGAACGGCCGTACCGATAGATCGACTTCGCTGACGACATCATAAATCAGTTCGGCGCCGCAGTGCGCTGCCTGCGCCGACATCTGCTCCATCAACCATGGACCCTGGATCACGTCGGCGAAGCCAGGATAGTTCTCGACATCGGTGGTGATCGTCAGCTGCCCGCCGGGCTGCAACCCCTGGACTACGATCGGCTGCAGATTGGCGCGGGCAGCGTAGATGGCGGCCGTCAGACCGGCGGCACCCGCGCCAATGATCAGCACCTTGGTCGTCTTCGTCGCACTCATCACACTCGGGTCCAGGCAGGTGCGTGACGGCCGCGGGACGTGCCCCCGCCCGGCAGACGTCCCGACAACATCGCAGCCGCCCCTGGCGGCGCGCTCAGTTGTAGCCGACCTCGATAATCTCGAAATAGCGGACGCCGCGCGGGGTGGTCACCTCGACGCTGTCGCCCGCCTCCTTGCCGAGAATTGCCTGGGCCAACGGCGACTGGATCGACAGCAGGCCCGACTGGATGTCGGCCTCCTCGGGTCCAACCACCTGATAGCACGCCTTCTCGTCGGTATCTTCGTCGACCAGCTTGACCCGCGCGCCGAACATCACCCGGCTGCCACTCAGGTTGCGGATGTCGATCACCTCAGCTCGGGACAGCTTGTCCTCGAGCTCCATCACCCGGCCTTCGATGAAGCCCTGGCGTTCGCGAGCGGCATGATACTCGGCGTTCTCCGACAGGTCGCCATGCTCGCGTGCCGCCGCGATCGCCTTGATGACCGCAGGCCGTTCCTCGACTTTCAAGCGGCGCAACTCGGCGCTCAAGCGGGCATGGCCCTCGGGGGTCATCGGGACTTTGATCGTCATCACGCGCCTTGATCCAATCAAGGGTGGGAAAAAGGAGATCGCGTCGTGCAGCGCGGGCGACGACGCGATCAGTGCGAGGCCTCAAAATACGATTGCAGCGACGTCACTTCAAGCTCACCGGACAGAACTCTGTCCAAAGCCTGGACAACGGCCCGGGCCCCCGGCAGCGTGGTGTAATATGGTAACCGCGCCATGAGCGCCGCCCGCCGCAACTCGTAGCTGTCGCGAATCGCCTGACGGCCGTCGGTGGTGTTAATCACCATGGCGATGGCGCCATCCTTGATCATGTCGACGATGTGCGGACGGCCTTCGTGGACTTTCTTGACGGCCGTCACGGGCAGGTTCGCGGCCGCGATCGCCGCGGCCGTGCCCCGGGTCGCCGCCACCGTGAAGCCCAGCTCATGCAGTCGCTTGGCCAGCGCCACCGCGGCCGGCTTGTCGCGCTCGCGCACGGACACGAACACCGTGCCGGATTCCGGCAGCTCCGTGCCGGCACCTAGCTGCGACTTGATGAAGGCCGCGGCGAAATCGCGGTCCAGCCCCATCACCTCGCCGGTCGACTTCATCTCCGGACCGAGCAGGAGATCGACGCCGGGGAAGCGGGCGAACGGGAACACCGCTTCCTTCACGGCGACATGCTCGGTCGGTTGCGGGCGCAGCGGGAAGTCGGCCAGCCGCTCGCCGGCCATGATCCGCGCGGCGATCTTGGCTACGGGGCTGCCGATCGCCTTGGCGACGAACGGTACCGTGCGGCTGGCGCGAGGGTTGACCTCCAAGATGAAGACCTCGCCGTCCTTGACCGCCATCTGCACGTTCATCAGGCCGCGGACCTGCAGCGCCCGGGCCAAGGCCTCGGCCTGGCGCTCGATCTCGCGGACCGTCTGCGCAGGCAGCGAGTAGGGCGGCAGCGAGCACGCGCTATCGCCCGAATGCACGCCGGCCTCCTCGACATGCTCCATCACGCCGGCGATGGCCACCGTCTCACCGTCGGCCAGTACGTCGATGTCGACCTCGACCGCGTCCTGAAGGTAGCGGTCGATGAGGATCGGCCCGAGATCGGACGCTCGCGCTGCATCGGACATGAAGCTCTGCACGTCCTCGGCCGAGTGCACGATGCGCATCGCCCGTCCACCCAGCACGTAGGAAGGCCTGATCACCAGCGGGTAGCCCAGCGCATCGGCCTTGGCGATGGCATCGGCCGGGCCGTGGCAGATTGCGTTGTCGGGCTGCTTGAGGTCCAGCTTGTGCAGCAGCTGCTGAAATCGCTCCCGGTCTTCGGCGAGATCGATGGCGTCCGGCGAGGTGCCCAGGATCGGTACACCCGCCTTTTCCAGCGCATGGCTGAGCTTGAGCGGCGTCTGGCCGCCGAGCTGGACGATGACGCCGACGAGCTCGCCACGGCTGGCCTCCAGGTGGCAGATCTCGAGCACGTCCTCGGCCGTCAGCGATTCGAAGTATAGCCGGTCGGAGGTGTCGGGATCCGTCGAGACCGTCTCCGGGTTGCAGTTGATCATGATGGTCTCGAACCCGGCCTCCGCGAGGCCGAACGCCGCGTGCACGCAGCAATAATCGAACTCGATGCCCTGGCCGATACGGTTCGGGCCGCCACCCAGGATGATCACCTTGCGCCGATCCGACGGCCAGCTCTCGCACTCGCCATTGGGCTCGCCGACAATCCCGGTCTCATAGCAGCTGTAAAGATAGGGCGTGCGGGCAGCGAACTCGGCCGCGCAGGTGTCGATGCGCTTGAACACCGGGCGAACATCCAGGGCAATCCGCCGTGCCCGCACCGCTTCTTCGCTCTGGCCGGTGAGGTCGGCGAGCCGGTGATCGGAAAATCCGTCCGCCTTCAAGGCGTGCAGCACGTCGCGGTCGTCAGGCAGCCCGTTCTGCCGAAGTGCCGTCTCGGTCCGGACCAGTTCCTGGATCTGGGCCAGGAACCACGGATCATAGGCGCAGGCGCCATGGACCTCGGGAATCGACAGCCCTTCGCGGAAGGCCTGTGCAATCAGCCGTAACCGATCGGGTGTCGGCCGGGCCAGAGCGGCAAGGATCGCGTCGCGTGGCCGGTCATCGCCGGTGAGGCCGGGGATCTCGATCTCGTCCAGCCCCGACAGGCCGGTTTCCAGACCCCGCAGCGCCTTCTGCAGCGATTCCTTGAAGGTGCGGCCCATGGCCATGACCTCGCCCACCGACTTCATCGACGTGGTGAGCAGAGGCTCGGTCTCGGGGAACTTCTCGAAGGTGAAGCGCGGGATCTTGGTGACGACGTAGTCGATCGTGGGCTCGAACGAGGCCGGCGTAGCGCCGGTGATGTCGTTTTGGATCTCGTCCAACGTGTAGCCGACGGCGAGCTTGGCGGCGACCTTGGCGATCGGGAAGCCCGTGGCCTTGGAGGCCAGGGCGGAGCTGCGCGAGACGCGCGGGTTCATCTCGATCACCACCATCCGGCCGTCGGCCGGATCGATCGCCCACTGCACGTTGGAGCCGCCGGTGTCGACCCCGATTTCGCGCAAGACCGCGATCGAGGCGCTGCGCATCCGCTGATATTCCTTGTCGGTCAAGGTCAGCGCCGGCGCGACGGTGATGCTGTCGCCGGTATGCACGCCCATCGGGTCGATGTTCTCGATCGAGCAGATGATGATGCAGTTGTCCGCGCGGTCGCGGACGACCTCCATCTCATACTCCTTCCAGCCCAGCACCGACTGCTCGACCAGCACCTCGGTGATCGGGGAAGCATCGAGGCCCGAGGCAACGATCAGCTCGAACTCCTCGCGATTGTAGGCGATGCCGCCGCCCGTGCCGCCCAGCGTGAACGAGGGGCGAATGATCGCCGGTAGGCCGATCTCGGCCAGCGCGTCGCGCGCCTGCTCCAGCGAACGGACCACTTGGCTACGCGGGAGGTCGAGCCCGATCCTGGCCATGGCCTGGCGAAACAGCTCGCGATCCTCGGCCATGTCGATGGCTTCGGGTGAGGCCCCGATCAGCTCGACACCCAGCCGGGCCAGCGTGCCGTCTCGGGCCAGTGCCATCGCGACATTGAGGGCCGTCTGCCCGCCCATGGTCGGCAGCACGGCATCCGGCCGCTCGGTCTCGATGATCTTGGCGACGATCGCGGGGTTGAGTGGCTCGATATAGGTGACGTCGGCCGTTTCCGGGTCCGTCATGATCGTGGCCGGGTTCGAATTGACCAGAATCACCCGGTACCCTTCCTGACGCAGCGCCTTGCAGGCCTGGGTGCCGGAATAGTCGAACTCGCAGGCTTGGCCGATCACGATCGGCCCGGCGCCAATGACCAGGATCGAGCGGAGGTCGGTACGTTTGGGCATGATCAGTCCGGCAAAGGCCCCGTGCGCAAGATCGGGGCGGGGCGGTCAGACAGGCGTCTTGTCGCCTTTGATGAGGGCGACGAAGCGGTCGAACAGGTAGCTCGAATCCATGGGCCCGGGCGACGCTTCAGGATGATACTGAACCGAGAACACCGGTCGGTTCTTGAGCCGGATACCCTGGATCGTACCGTCGAACAGCGAGCGATGGGTCACTTCAATCTCGGGCGGCAGATCGTCGTCGGCAACCGCGAAGCCGTGGTTCTGGCTGGTGATCTCGACGATGCCGGTGGTGAGGTCCTTGACCGGATGGTTGGCGCCGTGGTGGCCGAACGGCATTTTCTGCGTGCGCCCGCCGAGGGCCAGGCCGAGCATCTGATGACCGAGGCAGATCCCGAAGATTGGCTTGCCGCTATTCACCAGCTTCTTGATCTCCGGCACGGCGTAGACGCCGGTTGCCGCCGGGTCGCCGGGGCCGTTCGCCAGCACCACACCGTCGGGCGCCAGCGCCAGCACCTCGTCGGCGGTGCTGCTCGCCGGCACCACGGTCACACGACAGCCGACGCTGGCGAGGCTGCGCAGGATATTGCGCTTGATCCCATAGTCGATGGCGACGACGTGCGGACCGTGACTGTCGCTGTGACCGTAGCCGTGCGACCAGGCCCAGCGGGTCTCCCGCCACTCGTAGCGCTGGCTGCAGGAAACTTCGCCTGCAAGGTCCATGCCTTCGAGGGACGGGCAGGCGCGCGCCCGGGCCTTCAGCTCCTCGAGGTCGAAGACGCCGTCCGTGACGTAGGCCAGGACAGCGTTCTGGGCCCCGGATTCCCGCAGGATCCGCGTGATCCGCCGTGTATCGACGCCGCCGATCGCGGCGATGCCGCGACGGTCGAGCCAGCGCTCGAGCGGCTGGTCGCTGCGCCAATTCGCTGGCTCGGTGATCGGCGCCCGGATGACCATGCCTCTTGCATATGGCGTGAGCGCTTCGATATCCTCAGGGTTCGTTCCCACGTTCCCTATATGGGGAAAGGTGAACGTGACGATCTGACCCGCGTAGGAGGGATCCGTCAGGATCTCTTGATAGCCGGTGATGGACGTGTTGAAGACCAGCTCGCCTTCGTGCACACCTGGGCAGCCGCTGCCGACCCCAAGAAATACGGTTCCGTCCGCGAGCACGAGCGCGGCGTTCGGGTGGCGCCGGTCGAGAGTGGGCATGATGGCAGTAATCCAGAGACGGGTCGCGCAAACGGGAACCGTGCCAGCATGGGACGGACCTCGTCGAGCGGTTCCTATCACGATGGGCGAGAGCGTCAAGCAAACGAAGCCGAAGGATTTGTCGGCGGTGGTCGGTCCGGGGAAGGGTTGGCGCCGCCGGTGGTGGCCAGGAGAGATAAAGAGTGATTCGGGAACGGCTCCAAGCCGCCTTGAAGGATGCGACGGACAGTGGTGAGCAGCGGGCGATGGCGACGCTGCGGCTGATCCTGGCGGCGTTGCGCGAGCGCGACCATTGCGCCCGCGATTTCGGCGCGGGTGAGGCACTGAGTGACCAGGAGGTCCGCGAGATGCTGGAGGACATGGTGGCGCAGCGACGGCAGGAGATCATCCGCTGCGAGGCGTGTGCTAGGGTCGATCGCGCGGAGCAGGAAGCCGAGGAGATCGACATCATCCAGCAGTTCCTGCCCGTCAAGATGAGCCCGGGCGAGATCGACGGTGCCGTGGACGCCGCCATCGAATCGGTGGGCGCCACCAAGCTCAAGGATACGGGCAAGGTCATCGCGGCGCTGAAGGAACGCTATAACGGCCAGATGGACTTCGCCGTGGCCAAGCGGCTGCTCTGCGAGCGGCTGCACTGACGACATCGGGTGGCTGGCTCGGAGCTATCGCTCGAGGATTTCAAGGCGCGGCTGCCGCTGGCCGAGATCGTCGGCCGTTACGTCAAGCTGACGCGACGGGGCCGCGAGCACCAGGGCCTATGCCCGTTCCACAAGGAGAAGACGCCCTCGTTCAACGTCGTCGAGGACAAGGGCTTCTATCATTGCTTCGGTTGCGGCGCGCATGGCACCGCCATCGACTTCGTTATGGCGATCGAGGGCCTGACCTTTCCGGAGGCGCTGGAGCGTCTGGCGGACCTGACCGGCATCGCAGCTCCTCGTCGGGCCACGACGGGACAGACCGAGCCCAGCCAGCGTCTCTACGCGGCCAACGCTGCAGCGGCCGCCTGGTTTCACGCCCAGCTCGCGGGCGGCGGCGGCAAGGAAGCCCAGGCCTACCTCGAGCGGCGCGGTCTCAGCCGCGACATCGTCAAGGATTTTGCGCTGGGCTACGCGCCCAACGAGCGAGCCGCGATGCGGCGGGCGCTCCTGGCGCAGGGATTTGCCGAGGCTGAGCTGCTGGCCGCAGGGCTTCTGGCGCAGGCGGAAGGCCAGGGCGAGAGCTTCGACCGCTTTCGGCACCGAATCATCTTCCCTATCGCTGACGAGCGTGGACGGATCGTGGCTTTCGGTGGCCGCGCACTCGGGGAGGCGCGGGCCAAGTACCTCAACACGGCCCAGACCGAAATCTTCCACAAGGGTGAGCTGCTCTACAACCACCACCGGGCGTCGCGTCCGGCTCGGGAGCGTCGTGAGGTGCTGCTGGCCGAAGGCTACATGGACGTGATCGCCCTGGCGCAGGCCGGGTTCACGCACGCTGTGGCGCCCCTGGGCACGGCCATCACCGAGCGGCAGCTGGCCCTGCTCTGGAAGCTGGCCGAGGCGCCCACGGTCTGCCTCGACGGAGACCGGGCCGGTCTGGCGGCCGCCCTGCACGTCGCCGAGCATGCGCTGCCGCTGATGCGTGGCGGGCAGACGCTTCGGTTCGCGATGCTGCCCGACGGCGAGGACCCGGACAGTTTCCTGAGCCGGCACGGCAGCGGACCGCTGCGCGCGATCCTGGACAAGGCCCAGCATCTGTCGGTGTTCGTTTGGTCGGCCTTGAACGAGCACAGCTTTCGCAATCTCGACCTTGATCGGCCCGAGCAGATCGCCGCGCTGCGGCGCAAGCTGCGTTCCTTCGAGGCGAAGGCCGTGGATCCGGACATTCGTTTGGGATTGAAGCGACGCTTTGGCGAGCTCCTCGAGGAGCGCCTGACGGGCATTCGTCAATCCCGCCAGCGAACTGTGACCTCTCGGCCACGGTCTGGTGAGCATCGGCGTGGCCCATCCGGCGCCGGTTCGGGTCCAACCACGGGGGGGCGCATCCCGGGATGGAGCGGAGTCGGCTCGCCGAGCCTGGAAGCGGCGTTGGCGCGACAGGAAACCTCACGCGAGGCCCGAGTTCTCCTGCCGCTGCTGCGGCATCCCGAATGGCTTTTGGGCTGCGAGGACGATTTCAGCTCGCTGCAGCTGACGGACACCCGCCTCGAACTGTTGCGCCAGGAGATCGTTACGTGGTTCGTGGACAATGGCAATCTTGACGCAGAGGGTCTGCAGCGCCACCTCCTGCGATACGGTTTTGGGCCACTCTTGGATCAGTTCGCCGCCGACCTCACGCAGCCGACCGCGACCGGCAATAACATCGACGATGCTGAGCATCGACGAAGCTGGCGCGGCATGCTGGCCGCCATTCGGCATCGGGCGGCGCTACACCAAGAACGGCCCACCGAGGAAGATCTGCGCCGCGGTAACGGGGAGCAGGTCAACCGTCTGTTTAATAGACTGGATCGCTTACTGAACCGTGATGGCGCGGACGACGCGGATTCGGACGACGGCACTACCAACGCTGCAGGCTGATGGCTACCCGATGCGCCCGGGCAGCGATTGCTGCAGTAGGGTGCGTCGTCCTTCGTGTCGCCGGGCGTGAGGGAGTCTAGCGGAATGGCCGTCCGCCAACCGATCAAGAGCACGGTTTCGGCCGTGCGTAGCAAGCCCGTCGCCAAGCCGCACGTCGGCGATGGCCTCGAGGCAATTTTGCAGAGCAACCCGCAGTTGCGCCGGTTGTTCATGCAGGCAAAGGAGCGTGGCGCCGTCACGTTCGATCAGCTCAATGCCGCGCTGCCCCAGGACTTTCCGCCTGAGCAGACCGAAGAGGTGATCCAGCTCCTTGATGCTCAGGGCATCACGGTGCGCAACGACGATGCCGGTACGGACACCGATTCCGACACCGACTCCGACACCGCGGACGCCGAGCCGGCGGCCGAGGGCGAGCCTGCGGCTGCCGAGGCGGCCGAGGGCGAGGAAGGTGCGGCCCCGGTTGAGGAGGAGCTCGGCCGGACCGACGATCCGGTCCGCATGTACCTGCGTGAGATGGGTACGATCGAGCTGCTCTCCCGTGAGGGTGAGATCGAGATCGCCAAGCGGATCGAGGCTGGCCGCAACACCGTTCTTGAGGCGTTGTGCGAAAGCCCGCTGACGATGCGCGCCGTGATCGGTTGGCGCGATGCGATCCGCGAAGGTCGCGTGCTGCTGCGCGACATCATCGATCTTGATGCCACCAACGACACCGGCCCCACGCCGAGCGCGATCGCCGCCCTCGCCACCGACGCCGAATCGGCGGCGAGCGACACGACCGACGCCGAGGTCGCGGCGGTCAAGCTCGCGGTGGCGACGGCCGTTGTGCCACCCGAAGACGGTGCCGCCGAACCGACCAAGCCGGCGGCGCGGGTGGTGGTCGTGGAGGACGAAGTCGAGGTGGGCGCCCAGGCCGCGGCAGATCGTGACGAGGCCGAGGAAGAGGAGCCCGATCGCGAGGAGCCGCCGGCGGCTCCAGAGGTGCCGGAAGAGGACGATTTCGACGAGGACACGCTGTCCTTGTCGGCGCTCGAGAGCAAGCTGCGCGACGGCGTGCTCGAGACGTTCGACGAGATCGCCGAGGCCTATTTGATTCTGCGCGAGCTGCAGGAGGAGCGGCTGAACCTGATTCAGGCGCGCCGCGCGGTGCCCCAGGAATTGGATCAGCGCTATCAGGCCGCCCGCACGGCCATGGTCCAGCTGATGCAGCAGGTGTCGCTGAACGGCAGCCGAGTCGAGGCGCTGGTACAGCAGCTGTTCGACGTCAACAAGCACCTGCAGGGCCTCGAGGGTAAGCTACTGCGGATGGCGACCTCGTGTCGGGTGACGCGCGAGAGCTTCCTGCAGAACTACATGGGCCATGAGCTCGATCACGACTGGCTGGACCGCGTCGCCCGCCTGAAGGATCGTGGCTGGGTCGACTTCGTCTCGCGCTTCTACGCCGACGTGGAATCGCTGCGCGCGGACATCGGGGCCATCGCCGAGGAAGCCGGGCTGCAGATCAGCGAGTTCCGGCGGATCGTCAATCTCGTCCAGCGCGGCGAGAAGGAGGCGAGCCACGCCAAGAAGGAGATGGTCGAGGCCAATCTGCGCCTCGTGATCTCGATCGCCAAGAAGTACACCAATCGCGGGCTGCAGTTCCTGGACCTGATCCAGGAGGGCAATATCGGCCTGATGAAGGCCGTCGACAAGTTCGAGTACCGGCGCGGCTACAAGTTCTCGACCTACGCCACTTGGTGGATCCGGCAGGCGATCACGCGCAGCATCGCCGACCAGGCGCGCACGATTCGCATCCCCGTGCACATGATCGAGACGATCAACAAGCTGGTACGTGCCTCGCGCCAGATGCTGCACGAGTATGGCCGCGAGCCGACGCCCGAGGAACTCGCGCACAAGCTCAACATGCCGCTCGACAAGGTCAGGAAGGTCCTCAAGATCGCCAAGGAGCCGATCTCCCTCGAGACGCCGATCGGCGACGAGGAGGATTCGCACCTGGGCGACTTCATCGAGGACAAGAACGCCGTCCAGCCGCTCGAGGCCGCGACGCTGGCCAACCTGCGTGAGGCCACGACCCGGGTCCTGGCGACGCTCACGCCCCGCGAGGAGCGCGTGCTGCGCATGCGCTTCGGCATCGGCATGAACACCGACCACACTCTCGAGGAGGTCGGCCAGCAGTTCTCGGTCACCCGCGAGCGCATTCGCCAGATCGAGGCCAAGGCGCTCCGGAAGCTGAAGCATCCGAGCCGCTCCAGAAAGCTGCGGAGCTTTCTGGATACCTGACCCAAACGCCCCGGCGGCAGGTCACGCCGCCGGGAAAGTGGGATCTGGCCGGTGCGTGCCGTTCCATGGCGTACGCGCGCACTTGCCGCCCTTGCGGCGCGGGCTGTATACGCGCTTCCGGGGCCCGTAGCTCAGTGGTCAGAGCTGGCCGCTCATAACGGTCTGGTCGTAGGTTCAAATCCTGCCGGGCCCACCACCCAACCGACGGGTCGGCCTTGCCGCCCCTCGGGCCGAGATAGCAAAGCGCGGCTACGGATCGAGTTCGACGTCCCAGTAGAGATAGTCCCGCCAGCTCCGATGCAGATGGTTCGGCGGGAAGTTCCTGCCGTTGAGCCGGAGCTGGTGCGCCGTCGGCACGATCGGCTTGGCCACGGGCTGCATGCCGCACTCGTGCGGCAGCCGGTTGCTCTTGCGCAGGTTGCAGCGCGTGCAGGCGGTGACGATGTTGCTCCAGGAGGTCTTGCCGCCCCGCGAGCGCGGGATCACGTGATCGAAGGTCAGCTCCGGCGCCGGATGTGGCCGCCGGCAGTACTGGCAGGCGAAGCGGTCGCGCAGGAAGACGTTGAAGCGCGTGAACGGCGGCCGGCGATCCTGCGGGACGTACTCCTTGAGCGCCACGACGCTGGGCAGCCTGAACTCGAAGCCGGGCGAGCGGATCACCCGATCATAGTGGCTGACCACCGCCACACGGTCGAGGAAGATGGCCTTGACCGCGTCCTGCCAGCCCCACAGCGACAAGGGGTAGTAGGACAGTGGTTGATAGTCGGCGTTGAGGACCAGAGCCGGAAACGCCGAGAGTGGCATCGTGGCGTCCGGCCCGCGCATCAGGGGCTCGGACTTAGCAGGTCGAAGCGCTCGATACGCGGCATCGAGGTCTCCTCAGGGTCTACCCCCGACCGGTCAGTCGGGACGCGATCTTCAGCTAACCCAATCTTGTGACCCTTTCAAGGCAAACGCCGCCACACCGGTCGCATGGCTTGGCCCGGCCCTGAGCGTGCCTTATCTCGGTAGGCATGACCGATAAACGACGTTCCGCGCCCGATTCACCCCGCTCGCCGTCGCGGCGGCGTCTCATGACCGGCATCACCGGTGCTCCCCTGGCCGGCCTGCTGCGTCCGCGATCGGTCGCGGCAGCGGCCGGGGACGCGCCCTGGCATCATCTGCCCGACGGTACCTTCCGCAACCCGGCAGGCAGCCCCGTGCGTGGCGGCACAGCTGCCGAGTGGCGCGACTTCATGTACCGCCGCCTGCTGCAGCGGACCCCCGTGCCGGCGATTCCGGCGGATCACGTGCTGACGACAGAGGCGGCTCTGGCCGGACTCGAGGTCGCGGGTGGCGACAGCATCACGTGGCTCGGCCATGCCTCGTTCCTGATCCGCGTTGGCGGTCGCACGTTGCTGACCGACCCCTATCTCACCAGGCGCGCCTCGCCCTTCGCCTGGTTCGGCCCCGAGCGCATTGCCGGTCCCGGCCTGCCGCCGGAACGGCTGCCGCCGATCGACGTGCTGCTGCTGTCGCACAACCACTACGACCATCTCGACCTGCGCGCGATCGAGCGCCTGGGTGATACCGGCCGGACCATCGCGGTGATGCCGCTTGGGGTCGCGCGCTACCTGGAGACGGATCGGTTCGCGAGGACTGTTGAGCTCGACTGGCTGCAACGCACGGAGGTCGCCGGCATCGCGGTCACGGCGACGCCGGCGATCCATTTCAGCAAGCGTGGCCTGTTCGACCGCAACGCCAGCCTATGGTGCGGCTTCCACCTTCAAGCGGGCGAACGCACGCTGCTGTTCACCGGCGACACCGCCTATGGTCCGGTGTTCAAGGAGGTGGCGCCGCGACTGCCGCGGCCGGATCTGGCCCTGGTCCCGATCGGCGCCTACGACCCTCGCCCCCTGATGCAGGGCTCGCACTGCACGCCGGAGGAGGGCGTGCAGATCGGGCTCGACTGGCGCGCGCCACGGCTGTGCGGCATGCATTGGGGCACGATCCAGCTCACCGACGAGCCACCATTCGAGCCGCCGGTGAGATTCAAGGCTGCGGCATGCAACGCTGGTTTCAACGTGAGAGACACCTGGATTCTGAGCATCGGCGAGACTCGCAAGCTGTGAGCGCGTCCCATGTCACATGCAATGCAACAACCGCAGCTCACCGGCGAAAGTTCAGCTGGTGGAGTGCAGCGCACGAAAACGCCAACGCGCCGACTAATCGCAGGTGGGCGGGAAGCGTCCGCAGAAATGCCGAAGATATGCCTGAGCGCCTCAAAGCCGCTCAGGCGTATCTTATCGATCTATTCCTTCACCATGGTTCCGCCGCAGCGGAATGCGGCTGGCGATCTGTAGTAGAAAGCGGATAGCACAAGCTGGTTGCCATTTGATTTGGCGCCAACCACGTAACCGTCATCGAAATATTCACATGCAGCGACTCTACCATTTCCAGTGGTACCAATTCCCCAGCTATAGGTTCCGGCATCAGCCAGTTTGTCCACGCCCGCAGCCACTAGCTGGCTCAGGTAGGTGTGCCCATCCGAGATCGGCCCAGTGACGACGGAGAACTCCCAGTTCCGAGCCGATGGAGTAATGCACACGAAATTGGTCTGAACGCGACCGCTGGTCAGGGTGAAGTTCGTGGCAGTGCAGACCGTGCCGTCCGATGCCTTGTAAGAGCCTGGGACAATGTTGACAGAAGTTGGCGGGTTGGGCGAAGCAGTCGCGCTCACCTTGGCTGTCGTCGCGATAACACCTGTGGCGCCGACCGTGAGCTTGATGACTATGTCGTTGTACTTGATCTTGCCGGCACTGTCCGTGGTCGGCACGCGGAAGGCGTGGACCTCGGTGCCGAAGGCATAGGTCGCGCTCTTTTCGAGCATGGTGGTCGGCGCCGCCTGTGCCAGGGCGGGCGCAAAGGCAAAAGAGAGCATGAAGAGTACGGCATTGCTGCAATCGGATTTGGTCATAATGGTTCCACAGTTTATATTAGCAGCCGAATCTTGTCGGTGCGGTAGAACTAGGCAATCTTACTCAAATTTGCGCTGTGTCATTTATCACAAATAAGAACGATATGATATCAGAGGCACATTAAGAAGCCTTAATGATATGCTGCTTCTTAGGAGCTATATTCTCTGTTGCAGTAATGTTCGGTTGAAGGTCTTGCTAAAATTTCTCGGGATCGTTCGTTGAGGGGCCTGTTGTGAGCGCAGTCCACTGGACGGCGGCCAACTGTGCCATCAATCCTGTCTCGGGTACGGTGCCTGCGGAGTCGAGGCATGCCACGGCGCCCGTTGTCGGAGCATGCGGTCCAGGCTAGAACATTTCTAGTTTAGTTCGACCTGCCTCGGAGACCTGCATGCTCGGCTTCACCTTCAACCCGCAGAAGCGGTTCGCCGAGCTGGGCGAGCGGGAGATCCTGGCGCTGGCGATCACGCTCGAGGAGGAGGACGGCCGGATCTACCGTGACTTCGCCGAGGGCCTGCGCGACACCTACCCGGCCTCGGCCGAAGTGTTCGACGGCATGGCCGAGGAGGAGAGCGAGCATCGCCATATGCTCATCGAGCTCTTTCGGGAGCGGTTCGGCGAGCATATCCCACTGGTTCGGCGCGAGGACGTACGCGGCTTCGTGCGCCGCCGGCCGATCTGGCTGACCCAGCCACTGGGGCTCGATGCGGTGCGCCGCCGGGCCGAGGAGCTCGAGCAGGAGACGGCCAACTTCTACCGCGAGGCCGCCAAGCAGGTCAGCGATGTCAAGATCCGCAAGCTGCTGGTCGACCTGGCCGAGATCGAGGTCGCGCACGCCTCCAAGGCGCACCAGCTCGAGGAGCGGCTGCTGACCGAAACCGTGCGCGACAGCGAGGAGCGCATCGCGCACCGCACCTTCGTGCTGCAATATGTTCAGCCGGGCCTCGCCGGCCTGATGGACGGCTCGGTCTCGACGTTGGCGCCGGTCTTCGCCGCCGCCTTCGCCACCGGGCGCAGCTGGGATGCGTTCCTGGTCGGCATGGCGGCCTCGATCGGCGCCGGCATCTCGATGGGCTTCGCCGAGGCCCTGTCGGACGACGGCAGCATCACCGGCCGGGGCCACCCTTGGCTGCGCGGGCTGGTCTGCGGTCTGATGACCACCTTGGGCGGTATCGGGCACACCATTCCATTCCTGATCCCCGACTTCCGCATAGCGACCGGACTGGCCGTCGCCGTCGTGCTCGTCGAGCTATGGGCGATCGCCTGGGTGCGCGCCCGCTATATGGACACGCCTTTCCTGCAGGCTGCCTTCCAGGTCGTGATCGGCGGGGTGCTCGTATTCCTCACCGGCATCATTATCGGTAGCGCGTGATCCCTGATGCTTTCTCCATATTTGAGGTGGCAGAACTGACCTTCTGGTCGCGTGCGGTCTTGTCGCACTCGCGCAGTTGGGCGATGCTCGGCCCGGGATGAACGGATGTTCATGTTCGGCCAGCGAGTTTGGCTCCTGGCCGGTGGTCGTCCGCCTCCGCAGACAGCCATCAGGGAGCTGACCATGGCCTCACAGGCATCACGCCCGCGGTCGGACCAGGACGTCCGGCCAATGTCCCGGGAAGAGCGCAAGGTTATCGTTGCCTCGTCGCTCGGGACCGTGTTCGAGTGGTACGACTTCTATCTGTACGGCTCGCTGGCCGTGGTGATCGGGGCCAAGTTCTTCACCCAGTTCGACGAGACAACCCGTAACATTTTCGCCCTCCTGGCCTTCGCCGCGGGCTTCCTGGTCCGGCCGTTCGGGGCGCTGATCTTCGGCCGCCTGGGCGATCTGGTCGGCCGCAAGTACACGTTCCTGGTGACGATCGCGATCATGGGCCTGTCGACCTTCGTCGTCGGTCTGCTGCCGACGGCGGACAGCATCGGCCTTTTGGCTCCGGCGATCCTGATCGGCCTGCGCCTGCTGCAGGGCCTGGCACTGGGCGGCGAATATGGTGGCGCCGCCACGTATGTCGCCGAGCATGCGCCGCACGGGCGCCGCGGCTTCTACACCAGCTGGATCCAGACCACCGCCACGTTGGGCCTGTTCCTGTCGCTGCTGGTGATCCTGTTCACGCGCACTTGGCTGGGTGAGGCGGCATTCGCCGATTGGGGCTGGCGGGTACCGTTCCTGCTTTCGATCGTGCTGCTCGGCGTCTCGGTCTGGATACGCCTACAGCTCCAGGAATCGCCGGCGTTCCTGCGCATGAAGGCCGAGGGGACAGGGTCCAAGGCGCCGTTGTCCGAGGCGTTCGGGCAGTGGCCGAATGCGCGTCTGGCGCTGCTGGCGCTCTTGGGCCTCACCGCCGGTCAGGCAGTGGTATGGTACACTGGCCAGTTCTATGCGCTGTTCTTTCTGCAGCAGACCCTGAAGGTCGATGGTTACTCGGCCAATCTGCTGATCGCCTGGTCGCTCGTGCTAGGCACCGGCGGCTTCGTGCTGTTCGGCTGGCTGTCCGACAAGATCGGCCGGAAGCTGATCATCCTCGCCGGCTGCCTGATCGCTGCCGTGAGCTATTTCTGGCTGTTCGAGTCGCTGACCGAGAAGGCGAGCCCGGCCCTCTACCGGGCCCAGGCGACGACACAGGTCACCGTCACCGCCGACCCGGCCAACTGCTCCTTCCAATTCAACCCGGTGGGTACCGCGAAGTTCACCAACTCCTGCGACATCCTCAAGGGGCTCCTGGCCCGCAACGCGGTCAACTACACCGTGATGCCAGCGCCGGCCGGCACGGTGGCCTCGGTTCAGATCGGCCAGACCACGATCGAATCCTTTGACGTGGCCGCCGCCGGTGCCGATGCCAAGGCGAAGCAGGACGCGCTCACGACGGCGGTCGGCGAAGCGCTGGCGGCGGCGGGCTACCCCAAAGCCGGTGACCCGTCCATCGTCAAGCTCGCTCACCCGTTCGACATCTTCCGTGCCCAGCCGTTCACCGTCGTGCTGATCCTGACGGTGCTGGTGATCTACGTCACCATGGTCTACGGCCCGATCGCCGCGGCCCTGGTCGAGCTGTTCCCGACCCGTATCCGCTACACCGCCATGTCGCTGCCCTATCATATCGGCAATGGCTGGTTCGGTGGCCTGCTGCCGGCGACCGCGTTCGCCATCGTGGCTCAGACCGGCAACATCTACGCTGGCTTGTGGTACCCCATCGTGATCGCCGGTGCGACCGTCGTCATCGGGGCGTTGTTCATCCCCGAGACCAAGGATCGGGACATCTTCGCCGAAGACAGGCGCTGATCTGCTGTAGCAGCGGCAAATAAAAGGGTGCCGGCTGGATCGCCTGCACCCTTTCGCTTCTTGGTCTGCCGCGGACGGTGCAGCGGAGACACGAGTTCGCAGGGATCGGGGGCGGGCCGGGATAGCGGGGATTCGGCCACCTTGCGCCATCCTTCCGCCCGGCGCCAAGCCCATCCTTGTTTGGACGGTGTTGCCGATATCACTCCTTGCGGTCCGTGGCTC
>JAPJRA010000566.1 GCA_030824835.1 Geminicoccaceae bacterium
GTTCGGCGCGTCCTGAGGGCTCCCGCATGAACTCGCCGCTCACCAGCGTCGCGCTGTTCCACCTCGGGCCGGTGCCAATCACGGCGGCGGTGGTGGTCACCTGGGCCATCATGGCCCTGCTGACCGTGGGTGGCATGCTGGTCGCACGGCGGCTGTCGCTGGTACCGTCCGCGACCCAGGCGACCGTCGAGCTCGTGGTCGACACCGTGGACACGCAGATCCGCGATACGATGCGGCTGCAGCCGGCGCCCTACCGCGCCTTCATCGGCACGCTGTTCGCGTTCATCTTCGTCGCCAACTGGTCATCGCTGGTTCCAGGGGTCGAGCCACCCACCGCCCATCTGGAGACCGACGCCGCCTTGGCGTTCGTCGTCTTCGTCGCCGTGATCTGGTTCGGCGTCCGCGCCGGCGGCGTGCGCCGCTATCTCGGGACCTTCGCCTCGCCCAACCCGATCATGATCCCGCTCAACTTTCTCGAGAGCATCACCCGCACCTTCTCGATGTTCGTCCGCCTGTTCGGCAACGTCATGAGCGGCGTGTTCATGATCGGCATCGCCCTGTCCCTCGCCGGCCTGCTCGTGCCCATTCCGCTGATGGCGCTCGACCTGCTGACCGGTGCGGTGCAGGCCTACATCTTCGCGGTCCTGGCGATGGTCTTCATCGCCGGCGCCATCGAGGAAGGGCAGCCCGCCCAAGACAACCCCAGCGAACGGAACGCCTCATGGACTGGCTAGCCATCTGCAGCATCGTCTCGGCCGCCGTGGCCGTATCCTTCGGCGCGCTCGGCCCGGCGCTCGGCGAGGGGCGGGCGGTCGCCGCCGCCATGGATGCGATCGCGCGACAGCCGGAAGCCGCCAACACCATCTCCCGCACGCTGTTCGTCGGCCTCGCGATGATCGAGACCACGGCCATCTACTGCCTGGTGGTGTCGTTGCTGCTGCTGTTCGCCAACCCGCTGCTGAAATGACCGCATGACCATCGACTGGTGGACGCTGGGCATCCAGGCGGTCAATGTCGTCATCCTCGTCTGGCTGCTCGGGCGCTACTTCTGGCGTCCGGTAGCCGCGATGATCGAGGAGCGACGCGCCACGGCCCAACGGACGCTGGCGGACGCCGAGGCGAAGCGTGCCGAGGCGGCGGCGGCACTGGCCGAGATCGAGCGCACGCGCGCGGGCTTCGCGCAGGAGCGCGAGGCGATCCTCGGCGCCGCCCACGAAGCGGCCCAGCGCGCGCGGGCGGCGGCGCTGGCGGACGCCGAGAAGGAAGCGGCGTCGCTGCGGGCGGCCGCCATGGCCGCGGCCGAACGGGAGCGGGACGCCGCCGACCGCGCCTGGTCGGAGCGGGCCAGCCGCCTCGCCGTCGAGATCGCCCAGCGCCTGACCGCGCGGCTGGAGGGGCCGGCGGTGCGCGAGGCTTTCCTGACCTGGTTGCTGGACGAGATCCGCAAGCTGCCAGCCCAGGAGCGCAGCGCCATGGCGGCGGATGGCGTGGTCCTGGAGGCGATCAGTGCTGCACCGCTGCCGCCCGCGGATCAGGACCGCTACCGGGCCCTGATCGGCCAGGCTTTCGGTGCCGCGCCCCCGATCGACTTCAAGACCGATCCGGGCCTGATCGCCGGGCTCGAGCTGCGCGGACCGCATTTTGCGGTCGTCAACAGCTGGCGGGCCGATCTCGCCAGGATCCTGACGGACTTGACCCATGACAGCCGACGCTAGCACGCCGCCGGACCACTGGCTGGACGGCGCCCGGAACCGGCTGGGCACCACCAAGCTCGGGCCCGTGGCGGAGCAGATCGGGCGGGTGGAGCAGGTTGGGGACGGCATCGCCCTTCTCTCCGGGCTGCCGGAGGTGCGGCTGGACGAGCTGCTGCGCTTCGACAAGGGGCAGTTCGGGTTCGCCCAGGTGCTGGAGCGTGACCGCGTCGGCTGCGTCCTCCTGGACGATCCGGACGGGGTCGAGGCCGGCGACACCGTGCGTGGCACGGGCGACGTGGTGCGGGTGCCGGTGGGCACGGCCCTGCTCGGTCGGGTCGTCGATCCGCTGGGTCGTCCGCTCGACGGGAAGGGGCCGATCGCGACCGACGGGTTCGAGCCGATCGAGTGTGCCGCGCCGGCGATCATCGACCGCGATGCCGTCACCCAGCCGGTCCAGACCGGCCTCGTCGTCGTCGATACCCTGTTCGCGCTCGGTCGCGGGCAGCGGGAGCTCATCATCGGCGACCGTGCGGTCGGGAAGACCACGATCGCCGTCGACACCATCATCAATCAGAAGACGAGCGACCTCATCTGCGTCTACGTGGCCGTCGGCCAGCGCAGCTCGAGCGTGCGGCGCGCCATCGACGCCATCCACGGGCTCGGTGCGCCGGGACGGTGCATCATCGTCGTGGCGGGATCGGCAAGCTCGCCCGGGCTGCAATGGATCGCACCCTTCGCCGGCTTCACGATGGCCGAGTATTTCCGCGACCGTGGCCAGCATGCGCTGATCGTCGTCGACGACCTGTCCAAGCATGCCGCCACCCATCGCGAGATAGCGCTGCTGACGCGTCAGTCGCCAGGCCGCGAAGCCTATCCCGGCGACGTGTTCTACGTGCATGCACGACTGCTGGAGCGTGCCGCCAAGCTGTCCGAGGACAAGGGCGGCGGCTCGCTGACGGCCTTGCCGATCGCCGAGACCGATGCCGGCAACCTCAGCGCCTACATCCCGACCAACCTGATCTCGATCACCGACGGCCAGATCGTCCTCGACACCAAGCTCTTCCACGAGGGCCAGAAGCCGGCCGTGGATGTCGGCACCAGCGTCAGCCGGGTCGGCGGCAAGACCCAGGCGCACGCGTTGCGCGAGGCGGCGGAATCGGTACGGCTCGACTATGCCCAGTTCCTCGAGCTGGAGATGTTCACCCGGTTCGGCGGCATGCCGGACCTGCGGGTGCGGCAGCAACTGACGCGCGGGGCGCGTATCCGGGCGATCCTCAACCAGCCGCAGCACGCGCCCCTGCGGCTGGCCGACGAGGTGGCGCTGGTGCTGGCGGTGCAGTCCGGTTTGCTGGATGCATTGCCGCTGCCGGCGGTGGCGGTGTTTCGCGCCGGCTTGCCTGATGCTCTCGACCGTGAGGCTGCCGAGGCGGTGCGGTTGATCCAGGACACCGGCACGCTCGACGATGCCCGCAAGCAGCTGCTGCGCGAGGTGCTGCGGCACCACGTGCAGTCCGTCATGCCCGCCGGGGCACCGGCGAAAGCCGCGGCCTCGTGACCGAGCGTCTGGCCGATATCGGCGCACGGATCGCGGGCATCCGGCAGCTCGGCGCCGTGGTCAACGCGATGCGCGGCATCGCCGCGGCGCGGGTGCAGCAGGCCCGTGGCCAGCTCGTGGCGGTCGACGGCTATGCGGCCGCGATCGCCGCGGCGATCGGGCGGGCGATGGCGCTGATGCCGGCTGCCGACGGTGCCGCGGCCTCACGCCCGGGCCGGCCGGCGCTGGTATTGTTCTGCGC
>JAPJRA010000567.1 GCA_030824835.1 Geminicoccaceae bacterium
CCCGGCGCGCGACGAACTCGACCCCCGCCGGCTCGCCGATCGGTGGATCGGTAGTGGGCACCCCGGCCATGCTGGTGACACCGCCGGCGGCGGCGGCGGCCACACCGCTGTCGATTCGTTCCTTGTGCTCGGCCCCGGGCTCGCCCAGCTGGACGCGCATGTCGACGAGGCCAGGGGCGAGGCAGAGGCCCCTGGCGTCGATCACCTCCGCCCCGCCGGGCGCCAGTGCCGCGGTGACGCTGGGCCCGAGCTCCGCGATACGAGCACCCACGATCAGCACGCCACCGCGGGTATCGAGCCCGGTTGCCGGATCGAGCAAGCGGGCGTTGACGACGAGCACGGGCCTGCTCATTCAGTCGCCTCGCGCAGGTCACGGGTCAGCGCGTCGAGCACAGCCATCCGAACCGCCACGCCCATCTCGACCTGGTCCAAGATGGCGCTGCGATCGATGTCGTCGGCCACCACGCCATCGATCTCGACCCCGCGGTTCATCGGTCCGGGGTGCATGATGAGGGCGTCCGGCTTGGCCACCCGCAGCTTGTCGTAGGTGAGGCCGTAGAAGTGGAAATACTCGGCTACAGACGGCACGAAGCTGCCCTGCATGCGCTCGGTCTGCAACCGAAGCATCATGACAATGTCGACGTCCTCGAGACCGCGCTGCATGTCGGTGAACACGTCCACGCCGAAGCTCTCGATTCCACTGGGCAGCAGCGTCGTGGGTGCCACGACCCGTACCCGAGCACCCATGGCCAGCAGCAGCATGATGTTCGAGCGCGCCACTCGGCTGTGCAGGATGTCGCCGCAGATGGCTACCGTCAGGCCCTCGATGCGCCCCTTGCGCCGTCTGATGGTCAAGGCGTCCAGCAGCGCCTGGGTCGGGTGCTCGTGAGCGCCGTCGCCGGCGTTGATCACGGAGCAGTGGACATGTCGCGCCAGCAGCGCCACGGCACCGCTGTCCTGGTGGCGAACCACGAGCACGTCCGGATGCATGGCGTTGAGGGTCATCGCCGTGTCGATCAGCGTCTCGCCCTTCTTCATGGCGGAGCTCGCCACCGACATGTTGACGACATCGGCGCCCAGGCGCTTGCCCGCCAGCTCGAAGCTGGTTTGGGTACGGGTGCTGCTCTCGAAGAAGAGATTGATGTGGGTGAGGCCGCGGAGGAGCTGCAGCTTCTTGTTGGACTGCCGATTCAGCGCGACGAAGCCGTCGGCACGCTCCAGCAGATCCTGAATCTCGAAGGATTGCAGTCCCTCGATCCCGAGGAGGTGCTTGTGCTGGAAGTCGAGCGACGGGGCGGTGTGCATCGGGCGCGGAATATGCCGCCGCCGCAGCCGAACGGCAAGGGTCCTGGGCGAGGGCAGGTGTAGGTCGTGCAGTCGCGGCAGACAAATGCGGCTACCGTAGATGCAATATTGCCGGGGCGCTATCCGCGATAGGAAACCTACCTGAGCGGGTTCCGTCAGGCCTCGCGCCAGCAAACATAGCCGACGCTCTCGGCTTCGGGGCAGGTTCGATCAAGCGGCTTTCAGGATGGCGAGCACGGTCGCGGTCCGGCGGAGGAAGAGCACTCTGCGACGGTCTGCGGGAACATGCTGGTTGTGGCGGGAGCGGAGGGCGTTTCGGCGTTCATCGTGCCCCCGGCAGAACCCGGCCGCGGATCGGGGACACTCGAAGCCGCGCATTGGCCGGTACCGACCGTTGAGGCCCCGGTGATCCTGCTCCAGCCTGTTATTGAGGTAGCGGCTGGTCCGCCGACCCCCTTTGCCGAGCTCGGTCCTGATCGCGCGCGGGTAGCTATCATGGCCGTCCGTCGTGACCCGGTCCGGCGGCATCTCGGTGAGTGCCTTCGCGGAGCGGAAAGAGGCCTTCGCCGCCGCCATGTCGCGATGCTCGCTGAACATCACGTCGACGAGCGTGCCGGAGCGGTCGATGGCGGTAGCGGTAGCACCAGCGGCCGTCGACCGTGATGTAGGTCTTCTCTATCCCGGCCTTGCCGGTCAACGATGATCTGGTTGGCGTCGTTCCCTTCCTGTGATGCTGCTGGTGTGATCCCGCAGGGTGACAGTCTTCTCTCCGCGCTCGGCGCCTGTTGCCGGCGCAGGATGGGGTCGGTCTGGGCAGTCCGGGACGATCTCATCGGCGGCCTTGAGGCCAAACGTACATGCGTCCTCGAGCCACCCCGTCTCCTGGCGGGAACCCACCGCCTGACGGCGGGGCTGTCCGGCAGCCTTCAGCTGGCCACCGACAACGGGGTGGCGCGGAATGGTGAGCCGTTCCGCCACATCGCGTGCAGTGTCACCGCCAAGCGTCGCGCGAGGGCCACTTTGGCACGACGCACCCCGCGAAGCTCCACCAGCCGGAGCGCCCAGTCCTTCAGCGTCGAGGTGCTGCCGCGGGTGATCATGGCGTTGGCAGCGACGTACAAAAGCCGCCGCATGCCCGCATCGCCCATCTTGCTGATCCGGCCGGAATAGTCGACCTGGCCCGAGCTGTAGCGTCGAGGCGTGAGGCCGAGATGGGCACCGACCGTGCGCGTGCGCGAGAACCGGGCCGGGTCATCGACGCAGGCTTTAAAAGCCACCGCTGTGTGCGGCCCGACGCCGGGGACAGTCATCAATAGTCGGCAAATCCCGTCCCGCTTCGCGATGTCAATAATTTGACGGTCCAAGACTGCCAGCTGCTGCACGATCGTCGCACGTGCATCCAACAAGGGGTGAATGATCGCGAGTAAGGGTTCGGTGCCACCGATACTCTCGAGCACGTGCTCGGTGAAGCGCGTGCCACGGGTCGGGAAGGCGATGCCCTCGGTGCGCAGCAACCCGCGGATCGTGTTCTCAAGCGTCACACGCTGAGCGTGCAGCGTGCCGCGCGCGGTCAGGAGCATACCGCGGCGGTGACTTTCGGGGGATTTGAGCCAGACCTCGCGGAACGCGTTGAGCCGCATCAGCTGGGCAAGGCCGCGAGCGTCGTTACGGTCGGTTTTGTTACGCAGTCCGGCCTGCAGAGTCGCCGCAGCATGGCGGGCATCGACGCAGATCACCGCGTGCCCGCGCCGGCGCAGCTCCGCACACAGCCACGACGACGTACTACCGGCTTCGAGACCGATACGCTCGCAGCGCACCCCGCAGCCGTCCAGGAACTCGGCAAGGGCGACAGGATCCGACGGCAGCTTGGTCTCCCTCGTCACCCGCCCGTCCTGATCGACGATGCACAAGAAGGTGATGCGCAGTGAGACGTCGAGGCCGCAGTAGTGCATGGCGCAAGGCTCCGGAGCAGTGGGTCGGACAAACCCAGCTTCGCGCCCATTCCTCCTGTTGAGGAGAGGTCACGCTGCAGCGCGCTCGCCGGGATACCCCATCTCGTCGACATACCATCTCGTCGACATACCAGCTGCGGCCCGCCTTGCAGCGCCGGCGCCGTCGCAGTTCCTTGGCCAGTGCTGAGGTGAGCTTGGCCTCCCACGCGCGTACGGTCTCGTGGCAGAACAC
>JAPJRA010000568.1 GCA_030824835.1 Geminicoccaceae bacterium
GCATTCTGGCCGGCGCCCGCTTCGTCTGGCGCAACAAGGTGCTGCTCGGCGCCACCAGCCTCGATCTGTTCGCCGTGCTGCTCGGCGGCGCCACGGCGCTGCTGCCGATCTACGCTCGGGACATCCTGATGGTGGGCCCGTGGGGGCTGGGCCTGTTGCGCAGCATGCCGGCCGTCGGCGCCGTCGTCATGGCTCTCCTCCTGGCCCAGCGCCCTCTGACCCGCCGTTCCGGCCGCCGCATGTTCCAGGCGGTCGCCGTGTTCGGCGTCGCCACCATCGGCTTCGGCCTGTCCTCCAATCTCTATCTGTCGATGGTTTGCCTCTTCGTCCTGGGCGCCTCGGACATGGTCAGCGTCTTCGTCCGCCAGACGCTGGTCCAGTTCGACACGCCGGACGCGATGCGCGGGCGCGTGGCCGCGGTCAATGCGGTATTCATCGGTGCGTCGAACGAGCTGGGCGAGTTCGAATCGGGCGTGCTGGCGGCGCTGGTGGGCGCCGTCCCGGCGGTCGTACTGGGTGGCCTGGGCACTCTGGCGGTTGCCGCCCTGTGGTCGCGCTGGTTCCCCGCGCTACGCGACCGCGATAAGCTCGTCGGCTGAGATGGGCCATGTTGGTCCGGCAATGGTAGGGGTGGCGTCGATGGCGGTTCTAGCGTTTCCCAGCCCGGAGCTCACGCCGGACGACGAGACGGCCATCATCGCCACGCTGTGGCGGTATGGCGACTATTGCTGCCGTCGGGAAACCATGGAAGGTGGCCGACCGGCGCTGGCACTGCTGAACAGCCGGCACCAATTGCGAGGGCACGTCACCAAGCGGCACGGCGTCTACGCCATCCTGGACGCGCGTGGCTACGCCGTGTTGCGCAGCCGGCGGCTGGCCGAGGTGTTGGCTTCGTTGGTCCGCTAGGCTCCGACCGCTCGTTGCATCCGCGCCGGATGCTCGCTAAGCCCTGCCGATGACCAGTGAACCTATCCAGGAATCCCGCGCCGTGGTTGCGCTCGGCGCCAATCTCGGCGACCGTGCCGCGACGCTCGAGCAGGCGGTGGCGTTGATCGCGGCCGAGATCGGACTGATCGCGGCCCGCTCGGCTTGGATCGCCACGCCGGCGCTGATCCATCCTGACGATCCGGCCCAGTCCTATCCCGAGTTTCTCAACGGCGCCGTCCTGGTTCGGACATCGCTCGCGCCCGACGCGATCCTGGCCCGGCTCCATTCGATCGAGGCCCGGCTGGGCCGCGACCGCAGCACGGAGACCGCCCGCTGGCGGCCACGGCTGGTCGATCTCGACCTCATCGCTGTGGACGACGTGGTGCGCAACGACACCACGCTGCGGCTTCCGCACCCGGAAATGCATAAACGCGACTTCGTGCTGGCCCCGTTCTGCGAGGTCTGGCCCGACTGGCACCATCCTGTACTGCACCGAACCGCCGCGGAGCTGCTGGCGGCGCTGCGTTCGGCTCAGCGGTAGGCGCTGGCCGCCGGCAGCGGCAGCCGCATGCGCTGGGCGGCGGCGACGAACTGGGCGGCCATCCCGACCGCGTGCGTGCGGATGACGGCAGCACCTTTCTGCGCCGCCACCAGGCTGGTGAGCTGCGAGAGTGGATCACGCTCGGTGGCCGGGACGCCGAAAAACCCTTTACGCGAGATGCCGATCAGCAGTGGTAGTGGCGTGAAGCGGGTAACCAGCTCGTCGAAGCGAGCCAGCATCTCCCAGGTGTGAGCCGGATCGAGGCTCAGGAATTTGCCCCATCCGGGATCAAGTACCAGCTGGTCGGCGGAGATGCCGGCTGCCAGGGCTGCATTCACCCTTCCGTCTAGCCAGTCCCCCACGTCGCGCACCACATCGGCATAGTGCGCCGGCCGATCCGTCGCATGTGGCAGTGGCCCGTCCTTAGCGTGCATCATCACCAGCACCGGCCCAAGATCGCGGACCACGGCGGCCATCTCGGGGTCTGCACGCAGCGCCGAGACGTCGTTGACGATCCTCGCCCCCAGCTGGATGCAGCGCGCCGCCGTCGCCGCGTGGTATGTGTCGATCGAGAGAATGGCCTCGCGTGCTAGGGTGCGGACCACCGGCTCAAGCCGTGACAGTTCCTCGTCGCTCCCGATCGGTCTGCTGCCGGGTGCCGTGGATTCGCCGCCAAGGTCCAGGACGTGGGCACCTTCGGCGAGCAGCTGACGGCCGTGCGCCACTGCGGCATCGGGTGCCTGATAGCGCCCACCGTCGCTGAAGGAGTCGGGCGTCACGTTCACGACCCCCATCAGCCATGGAGCGGGACGCCCGAGTAGCTTGACGAGACGATGCTGCATGGGCTGCCTGCACTGATCGGAGAGGCACTGTTCTGGGAGCCTGGGATGTGGGTCGTCAAGCTCGGCGGAAGCCTGCACGATGCCCCTGCGCTGCGTCGATGGCTGCGCCACCTCGCGGCCGCACCTGGGCCTGCCCGGCTGGTGGTTCCAGGTGGGGGGCCCTTTGCCGATACGGTGCGCGAGTTCCAGCCAAGGCTGGGCTTCGACAACTTGGCAGCGCACCGGATGGCCATTCTCGCCATGCACCAATTCGGTCTCGCCCTACAGGCCTTGGAGCCCAGGCTGGGATTGGCCGAGACCGACGAGGAGCTGCGCTCCGCGGCGGCGTCGGTCTGGCTGCCCTGGCGGCTGGCCGGCAGTGCAGCGGTCGAGGCCAGCTGGAACGTCACTTCGGACAGCTTGGCCTGTTGGCTGGCAACCCGCTTGGCTGCGCCGGTGCTCATCCTCGTGAAATCCGCGCCGGTCCCGAGCGGGGTCCATCCGGCCGTGGAGCTTGTGGCGGACGGCCTGCTCGACACCGCCTTTCCCGGATTCGCCGGCGCATACAGCGGCAACATTCATGTCATCCACCGCGACGCGCCACTGGCCGGTTCGCTGGACCAGCTCGCGGCAGACTGTTGCGTACTGGCCTGACTTAGCTGTCGAAATCGGCGTCGGGTTGCGGCTGGAGAGCATCCGGTGTCTCCGCTTCCAGCAACTTTTGGGCAACACGAAAGCTGAAGCCGGCTCGGGCCAGAACGGCCAGGTCCCTGGCCTGCCGTTCTCCGCGTCCTGCGGCCGGACCCCAGGGACCTAGCTTGCGCCGCCGCGCATAAGCCATGGCAGCGACCATTTCCGGATCGGGTAGCTCCTCCGCGACCTCGCGCAGGGCCGTGGCGATGGACGGGTCGTCCAACCCTTTTATCGTCAATGCGGCCCGGATTCGTGCCGGCGATCGCCCGGCCAGGGTCAGTCGCCGTGCCCGATTCGCGGCGAACACATGATCATCGATCAGGCCGGCGGCGATCAACCGTGCCAGCACCGCCTCGACGGTAACGCGAACCTCGGCCGGGTCGAGTTCCAGTCGCTCGGCATCACGCAAGGCACGCCGCAGCAGCACCTGCCGCAGGCGCACCGTGGTCGTGGGGAAACGCTCGAGATAGTACAATGCGCGCGCCTCAAGCCGAGCCCGGGT
>JAPJRA010000569.1:0-2365 GCA_030824835.1 Geminicoccaceae bacterium
TTTCTGTACAACGACGCTTATCGGCCGACCCTTGGCGTCAAGTCCGACTGGGCGCTCGGGGCGCGCTCGAACCAGGTGTGGGCCGAGATCTGGCCCGAGATCGGGCCGCGCATCGGGACGGTGCTCAAGACCGGCGTCGCCACCTGGGATCAGAATCTCTTCTTGATCCTGGAGCGCAGCGGCTACCCGGAGGAGACCTATCACACCTTCTCCTACAGCCCGCTGCGCAACGACGCCGGGGCGATCTCCGGTATGCTGTGCGTGGTGGTCGAGGAAACCGAGCGCGTGATCGGCGAGCGCCGTCTCGCTACCCTGCGTCAGCTTGCTTCTGCTCTCTCGACCGCCAAGACCGAGGGCGATGTCGGCGAGGCGGTGGCGCGGAGCCTGGAAAGGCAGGGGCGGGACCTGCCGTTCACCCTGGTCTACCTGTTCGATTCCGACGAAACCTCCGCTCGACTCGTTGGTGCCGCCGGCATTGCCGCGGGCCATCCGGCCGCGCCGATGGCGCTCGATCTCGCCGATACGCACGCGACCTGGCCAGTGGCGGAACTCCACCGGACCCGGGCCACCATCGTCGTCGAGGACCTCGCGTCCCTTGGCCCCTTGCCCTCCGTGGGCGGGCAGCAGCCACCGCGCAGGGCCTTGTTGTGCCCGCTCGGCCAACCGGGCCAGGAGGCTGTGTCAGGCTTCATGGTCACCGGCCTGAACCCACTGCTACCGTTGGACACGAGCTATGCCGGCTTCATCGCCCTGGTGGCGGGGCAGATCGCGGCCAGCCTCGCCAATGCGCACGCCTACGACCTCGAGCGTCGCCGGGCCGATGCCCTGACGGAGTTGGACCGTGCCAAGACGACCTTCTTCTCCAATGTGAGCCACGAGTTCCGCACGCCGCTGACCTTGATGCTGAGCCCGCTCGAGGAGTTGCTGTCGCGTCCGGCAACGGCGCTGGCGCCCGGCGATCTGGCCCTCGTGGAGACGGCGCATCGCAACGGCCTGCGGCTGCTCAAGCTCGTCAACACGTTGCTCGACTTCGCCCGGATCGAAGCCGGCAGGGTCCAGGCGAACTACAAGCCGGTCGATCTCGCTGTCCTGACCGCCGATATCGCGTCGAGCTTCCGCTCGGCGATGGAGCGCGCCGGGCTGGAGTTCAGCGTCGCGACCAAACCTCTACCGGCCCCGGTCCACGTCGATCGCGAGATGTGGGAGAAGATCGTCCTCAACCTGCTGTCGAACGCCTTCAAGTTCACCTTCGAAGGCTCGGTGACGGTGACCGTCGCAGCCTCCGTCGACGGCACGGCTGCCGTGCTCACGGTGAGCGACACCGGTACCGGCATCCCGGCCGAGGAGCTGCCCCGTCTGTTCGAGCGGTTCCATCGCGTGGCGGGTGCCCATGGGCGCAGTTTCGAGGGCAGCGGGATCGGCCTCGCCATGGTGCAGGAGCTGGTGAAGCTGCATGGCGGCAGCCTCGGCGTGGGCAGCGAGCTCGGCCAAGGCAGCACCTTCACGATCAGCGTGCCGTTCGGTGTGCGTCATCTCCCGGCGGACAGGATCAATGCAGAGCAGACGATCGGCACCACGCCGACCCGCGTCCGGGCCTATATCGAGGAGGCGCTGAGCTGGTTGCCCGACCCTGGCGGCGGTCTTGCCGATGCCGTCATGGACGATGCCCTGCTGCTGCCGACACCGATTGAGCCCGCCGGGGGCCGCATCCTGCTGGCGGACGACAATGCGGACATGCGCGTCTACGTGAGCCGCCTGCTCGCCGCCCAGGGGTACGAGGTCGAGGCGGTGGGTGACGGCGAGGCTGCCCTGGCCGAGGCCCGGCGCCAAGCGCCCGAGCTCGTGCTCTCCGACATCATGATGCCAGTCCTGGACGGCTTTGGGCTGCTCCGGGCGCTGCGCGCGGACGAGCGCCTGCGCGAACTTCCCGTTGTCCTGTTGTCGGCGCGGGCCGGCGAGGAGGCGAGGGTCGAGGGGATCAATGCCGGCGCCGACGACTATCTGACCAAGCCGTTCTCGGCCCGAGAACTCCTCGCCAGGGTGGGCGCGAACATTGCCATGGCCCGGATCCGCCGGGAATCGCTGCTGGCGCTGCGCAGCCTCAATGACACATTGGAGACCCGCGTCGCGGAGCGGACGCAAGAGCGCGATCGGATCTGGCGCCTGTCGCGCGAGCTCATGCTGGTGGCCGATCCCGACTCCACGGCCTTGGCAGTGAACCCGGCTTGGGCCGCGACGTTGGGCTGGGCCGACGGCGAGGTGCTGGCTCACAGGGTGCTGGAGCTGGTCGTGCCTGAGGACCGCGGCCTTCTGGCGACCGAGCTGGAGCGGCTGGCCGCCGGTGCCGCGACTGTGAGCTTCGAGC
>JAPJRA010000569.1:2375-3478 GCA_030824835.1 Geminicoccaceae bacterium
TCGAGCTTCGTCTGCGCCACCGTGACGGCAGCCATCGCTGGATCGTCTGGACAGCGGTGCCGCACGAGGGCGTGCTCTACGCCGTCGGCCGTGATGTGACCGAGGCTCGTGCCACGGAGGAACGCCTGCGGCAGGCCCAGAAAATGGAGACCATCGGGCAGTTGACCGGTGGGGTGGCGCACGACTTCAACAATCTGCTCACGGTCGTAGCCGGCAACCTGGAGAGCATCCAGCACCATGCGGCGCGATTGGGGGAGGATGGCTCCGGCCCCCGCATCCGTCGCGCGGCCGAGCTGGCCATGCGGGGCGCCCAGCGTGCCGCCGCCCTGACGCAACGGCTGCTCGCCTTCTCGCGCCGCCAGCCGCTGGAGCCGAAGTCGGTCAACATCAACCGCCTCGTTGCCGGCATGTCCGACTTGTTGATGCGGACTCTGGGTGAGCAGGTCGAGATCGAGACCGTCCTGGGGGGCGGGCTGTGGGTGACCCTGGCCGACCCGAACCAGCTCGAGAACGCCGTCCTGAACCTGGCCGTCAATGCGCGCGATGCCATGCCGGAGGGTGGCCGCCTGACGATCGAGACCGCCAACGCCCATCTCGATGAGCTCTATATCGCCAACGTCGACGAGGTTCAGGTCGGGCAGTACGTCCTCCTGGCGGTCAGCGACACCGGCAGCGGAATGTCCGAGGCCATCGTGGCCAAGGCGTTCGAGCCGTTCTTCACCACCAAGGATGCCGGCCACGGCACGGGGCTGGGCCTGTCGCAGGTCTATGGCTTCGTCAAGCAGTCCGGTGGCCATGTGAAGATCTATTCCGAGGTCGGCCAGGGCACGACCGTGAAGATCTACCTGCCGCGTCTGCTCGCTGGCGAGGAAGAGACGCATCTTCCGGTGCAGGAGCAGTCGCTGGTGCCCGGTGATCCCGGAGTGTTGGTGCTGGTCGTCGAGGACGACGACGATGTCCGCGCCTATTCGATCCAGACTGTGCGCGAGCTGGGCTACCAGGTGCTTGAGGCCCGGTCCGGGGCGGCGGCGGTCGAACTGTTGCGCCAGTACCCGGCCATCAGCCTGCTGTTCACCGATGTCGGCCTGCCCGGGGGCATGAAT
>JAPJRA010000570.1 GCA_030824835.1 Geminicoccaceae bacterium
GCTCTGCGACGGGCGGGTCGAGAGCGATCGGATGCTTCACCCGGAGCCGGCAGCCGCATGACCTATCTCGATGCGTTGCGCAGCGCGCTCGACGCCCTGCGTGCCAACCCGATGCGCAGCATCCTCACCACGTTGGGCGTGATCATTGGCGTGGCAGCGGTGATCCTGGTGGTCGCCATCGGCTCCGGCGCCCGGGATCTCGTGGTGTCGCGGATCAAGAGTCTGGGCTCGAACCTCCTCGTGCTCGAGCCCGGGGCGGTCACCGCGGGCGGGGTGCACATGCCGGCTGCCGGGGCGCATCTGACCGAGGATGATATTCTGGCCATTGCGCACGAGGTCCCCGGCGTTCAGCAGGCCGTGCCCATCATTCGTGGCGGGGTTCAGGCGGTGCATGGCGCCAACAACTGGCCGACCGCGCTCTACGGCGCCGGGCCGGGCTTTCTCGCCGCCCGTGACTGGCAGCTCGCCCAAGGGCGGGGTTTCGACGACGAGGACGAGGGGACGGGCCGCGACGTGGCGCTGCTGGGCCAGACGGTGGCGAACCGCCTCTTTGGCGCCGAAAGCCCGATCGGCCGATCCATCCGCGTGCAGGGCGTCGTCCTCACGGTGCTGGGCGTGCTGGCCCCGAAAGGCCAGACCACTTCCGGCAAGGATCAGGACGATGCCATCGTCGTGCCCTTGCGTACCGCCAAGACGCGCATTCTGGGCCGTGGTGGCAATCGCTGGGCGGCGGTCGACACGTCGTTGATCAAGATCGACGAAGGCTACGACCTGCATGCGACCGAACAGCAGGTGCGGCTCCTGCTGCGTGCCCGGCACCGGTTGGCACCGGGGCAGGAGGACGATTTCTCGGTCGAGAATCTGGCCGACGTGCTGCAGATCAAGGAAGCGTCGACCCGTGCCTTCGCCACGCTCGTGACGGCCATTGCGTCGGTCTCCCTCCTCGTCGGCGGGATTGGCATCATGAATATCATGCTGGTGTCGGTCCTGGAGCGCGTGCGCGAGATCGGCATCCGCATGGCCGTCGGCGCGCGGCGGTCGGACATCCTGACCCAGTTCCTGATCGAAGCCGCGACGCTCTCGCTCACCGGCGGGGCTATCGGGATCGCCATCGGCGTGGTTGGCGCCGTGGTGACCGCCTGGTTCGCCGACTGGCCAGTGGTGATCAGCCCGCAGGCCATCGCCCTGGCGATCGGCTGCTGCATCGCGGTGGGTCTGGGGTTCGGGTTCTACCCGGCGCACCGGGCGGCAGCACTTGACCCGATCGAAGCACTGCGGCGCGACTGAAACTCGATATCGGGATCGCTCCGATGAAAATGTGCAACGTGCAGTACCGTATCGGCGTCGTGCTCGCGGTGGCCATCCCCGGTTTGCTGATGCCCCTGGTTGGGTTGCAGGCGATGACCATGACCGATGCGTTGGCCAGCGCCTACTCCAATAACCCGCAATTGGCCGCGGCACGAGCCGAGCTGCGCAAGACCGACGAGGACGTGCCGCAGGCTCTGGCGGCCGGTCGCCCGACCATCTCGGCAGAAGGCGGGCTCGCGGCGAACAACGGCGCGGCCGCCGCGAACTCGCATGGGTCGACCAACACGGCCAACGCCAAGGCGACGGCCGGCCCCGTGGCAGCCATCGCTGCCAAGGTCCCCATATGGACCGGCGGTCGCGTGTCATCCGCCGTCAGGGCCGCCCATAGCCGGATCGATGCAGGCAGGGCCGCCTTGCGCTCGACCGAGCAGGACACGCTGCTGCGGGCAGCCACGGCCTATGTCGACGTGCAACGCGCCCAGAACTCGCTCGATGACGATCAGCGACAGGAGCAGCACCTGCGCGACGAGCTTGCGTCGGCGCAGCGGCAGCGGGCGGCCGGCGAGCTCCGGGACACGGATGTGGCGCAGACCCGGGCGCAGCTGGCGCAGGCCCAGGCCCGCCGTGTCCAAGCCGAAGGCGATCTCGACGATTCACGCGAGGTGTTCCGTGGTCTCGTGGGAGCCGAGCCGGAAGGCCTGCGGCCGGCCGAGATGCCTCCGGGACTGCCCGGATCGCGTGAGGAGGTCATCGCGGCGTCGGCCGACAACCCCGTCCTGGCCGAGGCATCCGACACCGTCGATGCGGCAAGGGCCGGCGTGGATGTGGCCCAATCACAATTTCGACCGAGCCTCGGCGCTACGGCGAGCCTCGGCGCACCCTATTATTCCGGCGAGATCCTGCTCACTATTCCGCTGTTCGACGGTGGCTTGGCGGCGTCACAGTCCCGCGGCGCCAAGCAGGAGCTCGAGCAGCGCCGGCTGGAACTGGATGGCACACGGCAGAGCGTTCGCCAGGATGCGCTGACCGCATGGCAGGCCCTGGTGAGCGCACGCAGCAGCGCCAAGGCCTTCCAGGCGCAGGTCGACGCGGCTCAGGCAGCCACCACCGGCCTCAGACGCGAGCAGCGGTTGGGCTTGCGGACGCAGATGGAGGTCCTGACGTCGGCGCAACAGCTGCTGGATGCGCAACTGGGCCTGGAGAACGCGAAGCGCGACAGCATCGTGGCGGCTTACCGGGTACTGGCCGCGATCGGCCAGCTCTCGGCCGAGGCACTGAATCTGCCGGTGACGCCGTATGATGCCAAGGAGCATGCGACGGCGGTGGCCGGCCGGATCTGGGATGGCAAGGAGCTGGGCGAGGCCTATCTCGGGCGAGCGCGCGACTAGCCCTTGTCTGCTCAGCCGAGCCGGCGGATCAGCCCGTCCAGCTGGCCGAGGTCGTGGTAGCGGATGGTGAGCAGTCCGCCGCCACCCTTGGCGCGGATGCCGACCTCGAGCCCGAGATTCGAGGTCAGCCGCTCCTCGAGCTCCTTGACGTGCGGATCGGCGGTCCCGCTGCTGGCCCGGGGCTGCCGGGGCCGGGCCGCTTCCTGCCGCACCAGCGCTTCCGTCTCGCGCACGTTGAGGCCGCGCTCGACCACGAGCTGCGCCAATCTCTCGGCATCGGCGCTGCCGATCAGCGCCCTGGCATGCCCGGCAGAGAGGACACCATCGCCGACCATGGCCTGCACGGCGGGTGGCAGGGCCAGCAGACGCAGCGTGTTGGCGACATGGCTGCGACTGCGGCCGATCGCGGCCGCGACATCCTCCTGGGTATGGCCGAACTCGTCCACCAAGCGGCGAAATGCCTGGGCCTCGTCCAAGGCGGACAGATCGGCGCGCTGCAGATTCTCGATCAGCGCCAGCTCAAGCGTGTCGCGATCCGAGAGCTCGCGGACCACGGCCGGAACCTCGTGCAGGCCGGCCCGCTGCGCCGCGCGCCAGCGTCGCTCGCCGGCCACGATCTCGTAGTCCGCCGTGCCGCCGCAGGGCCGCACCAGCAGCGGTTGCAGGATGCCGCGCTCGCGGATCGAGTCGGCAAGCGCCTCGAGCTCGGCCTCGTCGAAGTGGCGCCGAGGCTGGAGCGGCGATGGGCGCAGCAGCTCGATCGGCACGGCCTGGCTGCCG
>JAPJRA010000571.1 GCA_030824835.1 Geminicoccaceae bacterium
TCGTCGGGCTCACCATCAATCCCGAGATGCTGGCGCAGATTCGCCGGTCGCGTCAGCGCATGCTCGGGCTCGAACATGGCGACAATGAGCGTTTCGGCGGAGATTATGCCGACGTCGAGCGCATCCGCGGGGAGCTGGTGCTGGCACGTCGTCTGTTCGCCCGCAACAAGTGGCCGGAGATCGACGTCACCAAGCGCTCGGTCGAGGAAACGGCGGCGACGATCTATCAGATGATCAAGGTGCGGCAGCAGCCGGAGCTGACGGCGCTGGCCGGGGCGCTTCCCAACCCCGGCTGGACCGGTGGGACCGCCTGAGCGGGCAGCGCAGCCCGATCGGGGTGCCGTGTGAGCGCAACCCAGCCATGCGCCGGGCATCCGGGGCAGCGGGGATCACCGCTGGGCGCCGTCCGTTTCGGGGAGCTGCAGCGCCAGCTGGCGCGAGTCGCCTCGCATGGCCTCGCTGGAGACGCCGATGCCGAGGAGCCTGACGGCGGCCTCGCGGCGCGGCCGCTGGGCCAGCAACTCCAGCGCGTGATGCAGGATGTCGTCAGCCTCGCGAAAAGCGGTCGTTCGTGTCATGCGTCTGGTGGCGATGCGGAAGCTGCCGAAGCGGATCTTCAGGTTCAGGGTGCGTCCCTGGAATCCCGTCCGCTCCACGCGCAGCGCGAGTTCCTGTGCCAGCGGGAGCAGTGCCGCCTCCAATTGCCCGTCGGAGCGCATGTCGTTCTCGAACGTCGTCTCGACGCTGACCGATAGGCGCGGGCGGTTTGGTTCCACCGCGCGGTCGTCCTCCGCTCTGGCCATGCGCCAGTAGTGGTGCCCAAGACGACCGAATGCTGCGGTCAGCTCGTGCTCGCCCCGGGCCTGCAGATCGGCGCCGGACATGATGCCCAGTCCGCGCATCCGTCGCGCGGTGGCAGGCCCAACCCCATGAAAACGCTCGATCGGCAGGTCGGCGAGGAAGGCCAGGGCCCGCTCGGGCCTGATCACCGTCAGACCATCGGGCTTGTGCAGATCCGACGCGACCTTGGCCAGGAACTTGTTGAACGACACCCCTGCCGATGCGGTGAGCCCCATGGTTTCGCGAATGGCTGCCTTGATCGATCGGGCAATGGCCACGGCGGGGGCCGGGCCACCTCGCGGTGCCGTCACGTCCAGATAGGCCTCGTCAAGCGAGACCGGCTCGATCAGGTCGGTGTGGCGCGACAGAATCTCACGAATGCGTGCGCTTTCACGCTTGTAGACGGCAAAACGTGGTGGAACGAAGATCAGCCCAGGACAGAGCTGAAGGGCGCGCCGAGACGGCATGGCGGAACGGACGCCGTACGGCCGCGCCTCGTAGCTCGCCGTCAGCACGACGCCGCGGCCCTGGCCTGCGCCCACGGCTATCGGAGAACCACGCAATTCCGGAAAATCACGCTGCTCCACGGCAGCATAGAACGCATCCATGTCGATGTGAATGATCTTGCGCATGGTTCGGATGCCTGCGGTCGTGACCGCGACTACACATGGGCACCTGCAACTGAGCGGATGCTCACATCCGCACCTTGCCATGGGAGGGATGGCGCGACTAGCTTCCCGCGTACTGCGGTGAAGGTCCGGTGTGGGGCAGGCAATCGGCTACGGCGCGACCACTCGCCGACTTGAAAGGGTGCGCATGCAAGTTTCGAGCTGCGGATGGCGGAGGGTGTCGACCGGCTTGGCGCTGAGCGTTATCGGCCTCATGGTCGTCGTCGTGCCGGCTCGCGCCACGACGATGCGGGATGCGCTGGTCACGACCTATTTGACGAGCCCCCGGCTGGAAGCCGGCCGCTCGGAGCTGCGTGCGGTCGACGAACAAGTACCCCAAGCTCTGGCTGGTTACCGACCCAGCCTCTTCCTCAACAGTGACGCCACGGCGGTGCAGAGCACGGTTCGGCAGGGCGAGGTATTCTCCCAGAACCGCAGCGGCAAGAGCGTGGGCGTGACGCTGCGGCAGAACCTCTACGCTGGTGGTGGCACGCAAGCGTCGGTGAGCCAAGCCGAGCATCAGGTGCAGGCCCAGCGTTCCAAGCTGTCGGGCCTCGAGCAGGAGGTGCTGTTCGATGCGATCGACGCCTATACCGCCGCCTACCGCGACGAACGGGTGCTGGAGCTCGCGCTGAACAACGAGGAGCGGTTGACCCGGCAACTCGAGGCCACGCGCGATCGGTTCGATCGGTGAAGTCGCGCGCACCGACGTCGCCCAGGCGGAGGCCAGACTCTCGCGCGCTCGCGCCGACGTGGAGCAGGCCAAGGCCGATCTGTCGGCGTCCCGGGCGCTCTATGAGCGTGTCATCGGCGAGCAACCCGTCAAGCTCGAGGAGCCAAAGATCCTGGTGGACCTCCCGAAGACCCAGGATGACGCGCGGGCGCTGGCCGAGGCCAACCCCGACATCGTCGCCGCCACGTTCGATCTCTACGCCGCCCGTGACAGTGTCGACGTCGCCTTCTCGAATCTGTTGCCGAGCCTCGATCTGCAGGGTTCGGTCGAGTACGCCGACCAGCCGACCGCCAGCCTCGAGTGGTCCCGCTCGGCGCTCGTCGGGCTCAATCTGTCGATTCCTCTCTACCAGGGCGGCGGCGAGTACTCGCAGGTCCGCCAGAACAAGCAGCGGGTCCGCCAGGCTCGGGACCAGCTCGAGGATACGCATCGCAGCGTCCAGCAGATCGTGGCGTCGTCCTGGGAACGTCTCCTGGCGGCGACCGCCGCCATCAGCGCCTTCAGGGCGGAGATTCGTGCCAACGAGATCGCGCTCGAGGGCGTGCAGCAGGAGGCGCTGGTCGGCGCACGAACCGTTCTGGACGTGCTCGATGCCGAGCAGGCCTTGTTCGAATCCCAGGTCAGCCTTGTCCGTGCCGGTCGCGAGGAGGTCCTTGCGAGCTATCAGCTCAAGCTCGCCGTCGGTCAGCTGACGGTGGACGGGCTGGCTCTGCCGACCACGGCCTTCAACGACACGGCCTATTACGACAACAACCGCACCCGCCTATTCGGCTTGGCCAACTGAGACATCGTCCGCGTCGTGCCACAGTTGGCCGTTCAGGACGACGGCCTTGAGGACCAGTCGCTGATCGAACCGGCGTGTCGCGCCGGTGACGTCGATCTGCTCGAACGTGCCGTGCTCGAGGCGCAATATGGTCGCATCGCCGCTGGCGCCGATGGCCAGCGTGCCGAGGTCCGGGCGTCCTAGCAGACGGGCGGGCGTGGTTGTGACCGCGCGGACGATCTCCGGCAGCGGCATGCCGAGACCCAGAAGCTTCGACATGGTGACGAGGTTGTCGAAGGCGGGGCCGTCGACGCACAGGCTGTGCAGGTCCGAGCTGATGACATCGGGAACGAACCCGGCCGCCAGCATCGGCTCGGCGGTGGCGAAGGCGAACGATCCCATGCCGTGGGCGATATCGAAGAAGATCCCGCGCTCGCGGGCTGCCCACACGGCGTCCCGCACCCGCCCGCCG
>JAPJRA010000572.1 GCA_030824835.1 Geminicoccaceae bacterium
GTCCTTGGTCGCGGGGTCGATCTCCATGATCTTGGTGTAGCCGAGCTGTGGCTTGTGCCCGGAAATACGGTTGTCGAACAGGATGATGTGACCGTTGGGCGCGAAGTCGGGATCGTGCTCGCCGAAGAATGGGCCGGTCATCTTCCACTTGATGCGGTGGGTCTTGCCGTCGACCACCATCATGGTCTGCAGGTTGCGCAGATCGACCAGCAAATCGCCGGCCTCGAACATCGGGAACGCCGCCGCCATCTCCGGACGCAGCATCTCGACGTCGTTGAGATGGTAGGGGTCGACCTCGGCCATGGAGTAGGCGGAGCCGCGCCCGACGAACAGCAGGGACACCCAATCGCTGTCGTAGATGATGTCACTGACGGAAACGTCCTGGCGCACCTTGCCGTCCGGCGTCACCCAGGTCAGGAGTCCATCCTCAAAATAGCCCGTCTCACCGACGCGCAGACGCGGCCATTTGGGATTGGGCGCCGTATAGTCACGGGTGGTCGGCACCAATATCTCGCCGTTCGGCAGCACGTCGACGGAGTGGTGAGCACGGAGCGGCAACGACCAGACCACTCGCGAGCAGGCATCCAGACGCACCAGGGCGCCGCCCGCCAGCGCCATGACGACATCACCATTGGGCAGCATCTCGACACCGTGCGGTGCTGCGTCGACATCCGGCATCGGTGCCTTCTCGTAGCCGGCCTTGCGCCAGATCTCTTCGAGCGGCAGCGACCATTCGTGCAGGACCTTGCCGTCCATGTCGATCAGGACGCCACCGAACGAGCCGTTACGATAGAGGCTGATGAAGGTCTGCCCGGCCCACGCCCGCTCCCGGTCGTGGATGGTTACGCCACCTTCGCGTGGACTGTCCTGCACCCAGTTTGAGCGGATGCCCAAATAATGGCGCCAGTTGTCCTTCCAGTCACGCCCGGCGGCGAATGCCGACTGCAGCGTACTGTGCGGAAAGATGTTGTATTTGGCTGCAGCGACACCATACCCGAATATCGCCAGCGCCACACCAAAGGCAAACAACACTTTCTCGGCATTGCGCCGCAGGAAGCTCAACATATAGGGGACGCACCTCGAAGGCGGGGCAGTTGCACCTGGACGGCCGACTTGTTGCCCAGCGGATGGCAAGCGTCAAGGACGCGGTAGGTCCCGTGAAGAGGCGGCTCGCCGCCGGCAAAACCGACGGCCCGCCAATTCAACCGAACGTCATCAGGATCTGATCCGCCGCCACCGTATCACGAGCGGCGACGCGCACTTCCGCTATCACCCCGTCCCGCTCCGCGCGCAGCACGTTCTCCATCTTCATGGCCTCGAGAACGCACAGCTCCTGGCCCACCTTGACGTCCTGGCCAGGGGCAACGGCCACCGCGACGATCAACCCTGGCATCGGCGAGCGCACCAGCCGCGACGTATCCGGCGCCACCTTCGGCGGCATGCGCGCCGCGAACTCCGCCGCCCGCCGGGTCCGCAGCAGGATGCGCAGCTCGGCGCCGCCATGGGTCAGGACGTAGCCCTCGAGGATCGGGTCGACCTGCGCCACCAGGAAGCGCCCGTCGATCGTGGCGCGAACCAGTCCCTGCCCGGGCGCCCATTCGATGGCGACGTGCTGCTTGTGGCCGGCGATGGTGATGGTGAAACCGTCATGGCCGTGCAGCTCGACATCGACCGGCAGCACGGCATCGTCGAGCTGGACCGACCACGCGGTCACCGGCCGGTACTGCCAGGTCCGCATCCGTCCGCTGAGCGTGGCGGCGCGGGCCGCCTCGCGCACCCGCATCGCCACCGCGATCGCCGCCAGCTCATGGCGCTTGGCCTCGGGCAGCTCCATGCCCTGGAACCGGTCGCCATATTCCTCGGCGATGAAGTTGGTCGACAGCCGCCCCTCGGCAAAGCGCGGGTTGGCCAGCACCGCCGCGAGGAACGGGACATTGTGGCCGACGCCGCGGATCAGGTAGCCGTCGAGCGCCCGGCTGAGACGTCGGATCGCGGCCGAGCGGTCCGGGCCGTGGGCGCACAGCTTGGCGATCATCGGATCGTAGAACATCGACACCTCGCCGCCCTCGACGATCCCGGTGTCGACGCGGATCCCCTCGCCTGCCGGCTCGCGGTAGCGCACCAGCCGGCCGATCGACGGCAGGAAGCCGCGCCGTGGGTCCTCCGCGTAGACGCGGGCCTCGATCGCCCAGCCGTTCAGGCTGACATCGGCCTGGGTAAACGGCAGCGGCTCACCCGCAGCCACCTTGATCATAAGCTCAACCAGATCGACGCCGGTGACCAGCTCGGTCACCGGATGCTCGACCTGGAGCCGCGTGTTCATCTCGAGAAAGTAGAAGTTGCGATCCCGATCGACGATGAACTCGACCGTGCCGGCCGAGTGGTAGTTCACCGCCTGGGCCAGCGCCACCGCCTGCTCACCCATCGCGCGACGCGTCGCCTCGTCCAGGAAGGGCGATGGGGCCTCCTCGATCACCTTCTGGTGCCGACGCTGGATCGAGCACTCGCGCTCGCCCAGGTACACCACGTTGCCCTGCTGGTCGCCCAGCACCTGGATCTCGATGTGCCGCGGCTCGACCACGTACTTCTCGATGAATACCCGGTCGTCGCCGAACGAGGAGCGGGCCTCCGATCGCGACCGCTCGAGGCCGTCGAGCAGCTCCTGATCGTCATTGGCGATGCGCATGCCCTTGCCACCGCCGCCGGCCGAGGCCTTGACCATGACCGGGTAGCCGATCTCCCGCGCGATCTTCAGCGCCTCGTCCGGGTCCGCCACGGCATCCAACGCGCCGGGCACGGTCGAGACCTTGGCCAGGCGGGCCAGCCGCTTGCTCTCGATCTTGTCCCCCATGGCCTCGATCGCACCCACCGGCGGACCGACGAAGGCGATGCCGGCCTCCGCCAGCGCCTTGGCGAAAGCGGCCCGCTCGGAGAGGAAGCCATAGCCCGGATGCACGGCCTCGGCACCCGTGCTGCGGCAGGCAGCGATGATCTTGTCTATCACCAGATAGCTCTGTGCCGCCGCCGGCGGCCCCAGGAGCACCTTCTCGTCGGCCAGCTGCACGTGCAGCGCATCTGCATCCGCCTCGGAATAGACGGCCACCGTACCGATGCCGAGCTTGCGACAGGACCGGATGATGCGGCAGGCGATCTCGCCTCGATTGGCGATCAGCAGCTTCTTGAACATCGGCGCTCGTTCTGGACCCGGGTCAGGACATGCTGCCGTGCGGCAGCGAATGGCGGGCATAGCATCGCCTCTCGGACCGCGCCACGCCGGCGCGTCGCCACGACGCGGAAGAGCCGCGGCAGTCACGGACGCGCGAGCGGCCGCGACGGCGAGGTCGACGCGCCGCCCCCAGATCGCCTAACCTTGGCGATGGCGGTCACGGCCAGCCTGCGAGGTCGAGTGGCCGGATAATGGCGATGGGATGAACATGACGCATACCCGACGAAAGCTGCTTCGTGATC
>JAPJRA010000573.1 GCA_030824835.1 Geminicoccaceae bacterium
CTCTGTACCTCTGCCTTGACCACGACGAAGGTCTCGGTGTCGCTGCGCTCGCCCAGCTCCTCGAGGTAGCCGGGCACCGCCTGACCGTCGACGGCGCCGGCACGATACTGGCCGCGGACGGTCACGGCCGCGACCTCGCGCGCGGTGATCGGCTTCAGCGCCCGGAGCACCTTCAGCTTCTCGTCGCGGACGGCGTCGGCCTCGAACGCCGCCGGCGGCTCCATGGCGACCAGGCACAGCAGCTGCAGGATGTGGTTCTGCACCATGTCGCGCAAGGCGCCGGACTTGTCGTAGTAGCCGACCCGCTCGCCGACCCCCAGGTTCTCGGCCACCGTGATCTGCACGTGGTCAATGGCGGTGGCGTTCCACAACGGCTCGAAGAGAAAGTTCGCAAAGCGCAGCGTGATCAGGTTCTGGACCGTCTCCTTGCCCAGATAATGATCGATCCGGTAGGTCTGCTCCTCGGCGAAGACCTCGCCCACCGCGTCGTTGATCGCCTGGGCCGAGGCAAGGTCCCGGCCCAAAGGCTTTTCCAGCACGACGCGGGTCAACGGGGTGACCAGGTCGGCCGTGGCGAGGTTACGGCAGATCGGCCCGAACAGATCCGGGGATGTGGCCAGGTAGCAGACCCGCACGCGTCCCGGCGCCTGCTCGAGCTTGGCGGCCAGCTCGCGCCAGCCGTCGGTGCCCGTGGCATCGAGGTGCACGTAGTCCAGACGTGCCAGGTACCGCTGCAGCACCTGCGGGTCGAGATCGTCGCCCACGAACTGCGCCAGCGCAGCCTCGACCTGGACCAAATAGGCTTCCCGCGTCAGCTCGGAGCGGGCGGCCCCGACGATACGGGTCTCCGGGCCGAGCTGGCCGTCGCTGTCACGGTGGTAGAGGCCCGGCAGCAGCTTGCGCATCGCAAGGTCGCCGGTGCCTCCGAAGACGACCAGATCGAACGGCCCCACCGGGATGAATTGCGCCGTCATGGGGTCTCCTTGCCGAGCAGGAAGCGCTCGACCTCTTGGCGCGTGGGTAGGGCAGGGATGGCCCCTCGCTGCAGAGTGGTCAAGGCGCCTACGGCATTGGCGAACCGGCAGATGTCATCGAGCGCCGTGGGGTCCGCCGCCGCATCCGGATTGGCCAGCAGGCCGGCCAGAAGTCCGGCCATGAAACCGTCGCCGGCACCGGTGGTGTCGACGGCGTCGACCTTGTAGGTGGGGACGTCACGGCTAGCCGTGCTGGTGAACCAGGTCGACCCCTGGCTGCCCCGGCTCAGCGTCAGCACGCGCAGGCCCTCATGCCAGAGGCCACGCACCGCCTCGGGCTCGCGGCTGCCGGTGAGGAACTCCAGCTCGTCGTCGCTGAGCTTGACCACCTGGGCGCGGGCGAGACCGGTGCGCAGGCCGTCCCTGGCCGTGGCGGCGTCTGGCCATAGCGGGAGACGGAGATTGACGTCGTAGGATATCAGCTTGCCGGCCGCGGCCGCGAGATCCACCGCGTGCAGCGCGGTCTCGCGTGGCTGGGTGGCGGCGAGGCTGATCGAATCGAAGTGGAAACCTTTGGCGCCCTTGATGATGTCGCCATCCACCTCGGCCGGTGTGAACAGCATGTCGGCGCTCGGGTGGCGGTAAAACAGGAACTCGCGCTCGCCATCGGCGCGCAAGGACACGAAGGCCAGGGCAGTGCGGGCTGCCGGCTCGAACCGCAGCGGAGCGACGTCGACACCCTCGCCCTTGAGGGTGTCCGACAGAAAATGGCCGAACGGGTCGTCGCCGACCTTGCCCATGAACGCGCTCTTCACGTCCAGGCGGGCCAGGCCCACGGCGACGTTGGCGGCGGCGCCGCCGGGCGCCTTCACGAAGGCCGGCGCGTCGGCGAGGCCGGTGCCGGTCACCGTCGGCACGAAGTCGATCAGAAGATCACCAAAACAGACGACGTCCACCATGTCCTGCCTCCCTCTTGCGGGCGAGTTGTTGACCCCGCCCGGGTGATCCCCGGGCGGGATGAGCGCAGGGTTCAGCGAATGGCCGCCCAGCCCTGATACTCGCCGACATTGTCGCGGGTGACGAGGGTGGACTCCATCAGGATCATTGGGTCGGCGGGCTTCTCGCCGTTCATGATCTTATAGCCGACGTCGACGGCGGTCTGGGCGATCTTGTAGGGGTCTTGGCTGGCCGAGGCCTGCACCAGCGTGTTGCCCTTGAGCGCGGTCTCGATATCCGGTGCGCCATCCACCGACGTGATGATGAACTCGCTACGGCCCAGCTGCTTGGCGGCGAGGTCACTGCCGACCGCCTGCGGGTCGTTGATGGTGAACACCGCGTCGATCTGCGGGAACCGGGTCAGATGGCCCTGCATGATGTTCAGGCCGCCTTCGCGCGAGCCCTTGCCGTCCTGGTCGGAGGACAGGATCTCGATCTTCGGGTTCTTGGCCAGGACCTCCTTGCAGCCGTTGACCCGGTCGATCACCGAGGAGACCTGCGGGCCGTTCTGGATGATCACCTTGCCGCCGGCCTCACCCAGCTTGTCGGCGATGAACTGGCAGGCGATCTCGCCGGCCTGAACATTGTTGGTCTGTACCGTGGCGTCGGCACCCGCGGCGGCGACGTCCACCGCCACGACCACGATCCCGGCCGCCTGCGCGCGCTTGATCGCCGGGGCGATCGCCTTGGCGTCGGCGGCGTTGATCAGGATCAGGTCGACGCCCGAGGCGATGAAGTTGTCGATCTGGGTGAACTGCTTGTTCAGGTCGTAGTCCGCCGAGGCAGTGTTGACCTTGACGTTCGGGTTGATCTTCTTGGCCTCGGCCTCGGCGCCCTGGGTCATGGCGACGAAGAACGGGTTGCCCAGCGTGCCGAGCGTGATCCCGATCGAGTTCAGGTCCTTGGCCGAGACGGTGCCGGTGGCGACCACCAGGGCGGCGCCCGCCAGCAACAGCTGCTTGAACATGTTTGCTTCCTTGATTTCAGGCCCGTGTGCACGGCTCTCCGGTGGTGGACCAGCGACCACCGGGGCCTCCCTCGCCGGCCTGGGCAGGCCGGTAACCTGTGTCCCGCCCCGATCAGGTGCGGGCGCTGCCCTGCGTCCGATAGCGATCGAGTGCCACCGCACCGATGATCACCAGACCCTTGATGATGAACTGCCAGATGTCCGAGACGCCGGTCAGGATCAGGCCGTTGGTGAGCACGGCGATGATCAGGGCACCCACCAATGTACCCCAGATGGAGCCGATGCCGCCCACGAAGCTGGTGCCACCCAGGATCACCGCGGCGATGGCATCCAGCTCGTAGCCCTGGCCGATCTGCAGGCCGTTGGCGGCATAGAGCCGGGCCGCGGACATCACGCCGCCGAGGCCCGAGAGGAGGCCCGAGAGGCAGTAGACGAAGAGCAGGATCGCCCACACCTTGATACCCGAGAGCCGGGCCGCCGCGGGGTTGCCGCCGACCGCGTAGATACGCACGCCGAGGACCGTCCGGCGC
>JAPJRA010000574.1 GCA_030824835.1 Geminicoccaceae bacterium
GCCGTGTGGCGGCAGACGGTGTGCCAGGGCTGGATGCCGAGGACCTGATGGACACGCTGGCGGGCAAGGCGGACTGCCTGCGCCGGATGCCGGAGCTCGCCCGCGGGATAGGCGTGCCGGATGCGGTCATCGCGGGCGCCATGGGCTTCTGCGGTCAGCACGCCGACGCCCTGGAGGCCTTGAGCCGGAGGCGAACCCATGCCCCGCGTTAGACGGCCATCGACTGATGAGCGGATCGCCCTGCGTGTCGGGCTGAACGAGGACATCGCTGCCGGTGGTCTGGAGTGGAGCCAGGCCGTCAGGCGGATGCGGCAGGCCCTGGGCATGACCCAGGCCCGCTTCGCGCAGGCCTTCAAGCTGACACGGCGCTTGGTGGTGGACCTGGAGGCTGGGAGAGCAAATCCCACCGCGGAGACACTCGCGAAGATCGGTAAGCCCTTCGGATATCAGGTTGGCTTCGTGCTCAAGAAGGCTGCCGAGGAGCCTGCTGCGGAGGACGAGGAGGACTGACCTTCAGGCTATCTGAAACTGCTTTGCCAGACCTATTCAGGCGTCTCTACGGCCATGACGTACTCGGCCGGAACCGTCTTGGGGATAAGGATCTCGTAGGTGAAGGCTTGGTGCATCCGCCACAGGAGGAAAGAATCGCAAGATGATCGTCAGGCATCCTCACGGGCCAGGATTATCTGGGATGATTCGCCAGACCGGCTCATGCTAGAGGCGAAGTCACAGCGCATCTCGCGCGAGATCACACCCCACACGGTTGTCAGCATCTGGGAGTGGACGACATGATGTCACGAGCTGGCTATCCCTCGATTGAAGTGTTGGCTCATCTTGTTCGGGGCGACCGATACCTCTCCCTGCATGAGGTAGCGGCCATGATCGAGGTGTCTCCCTGGACGCTCCAGAACTGGCGCCGCCCGAACAACATCAAGGCCCCGGATGACTTGCCCTGGACCTATGCCAAGGAAGGCGTGTTCTATCTCGCCTCTGACGTGGAGCGGTATCTGGCGCGCCGCAGCGAGGCCAGGAATGGGGTGCTGCCGCCCCGGAGCGCCGCTGTGGCCGCGCGTGTCGCGAAGCAGCCCTACCTGAACGGTGGTCCGAAGCGAGCCGCCAGAAAGGAAAAGGCGGTGGCGGTGGCGGCGCCGCGCAATGCCGGGCAGCTCAACCTTGGCCTGGATGTCGCGGCATGAGCAGGCGGCGCAACGACAACCGGCCGGCGCCGCTGACACCGCCGGACCTGGACCTGCGGCACCTCTCGGCGGTGATGATCGACATCAACAGCCTGACCGAGGGCGAGATGCCGCTGCTGGACGATGCCGCGCGCATCGCCAACGTCATGGCGCAGGCCCGCGCCTGGCATCAGGTGCCGGCCGCCTCTCTGCCGAACGATGACCGGCAGCTCTGCTACCTGCTGGGCTATGGCCGTGACCTGAACCTCTGGCGCAAGATCCGCAGCCAGGGCGCTCTGGCTGGCTTCATCGAGTGCTCGGATGACCGGCTCTATCACGCTGCGCTGTCCCAACGTGCGCTGAAAGCGGGCACTCGGAAGACCATGGCGAAGGAGGCTGGAGTGGCTGCCGGGGTGGTCCACAGCGCGAAGAAGCGCGCCAGGAAACAGATACCCCCCCAACAACATATTGAAATCGCTAAGATCGAGGATAACGGCCCGATTACCGAACCGGTTAACGGTCCGATTAACGGCCTGATTACAGCGCCGGTTATCGGACCGGTTCCTGAAGAGAAGAGAACTGAAGAGAATAGAATAGAATCTATCTCCTCTCCTCGGGATGCGCGCGCGTATGCACACGCACACACGCACGCGCGCGAGGGGGAGGCCGGGGGGCTGGTGCTGGATGCCAATGCCCGGCCGGTGGGCCAGCCGCCACGGTCGGCCGCGCTGGCTGTCCTCTCGGGTACTCCACGCCGCGTCGATGCCTGCGACGCTGAGTCCCGCGCGGTGAACAGCGCGTTCCGCACGGCCTTCGAGGAGGTCTATGGGGAGGCCCCGAAGCCCGACCCCAAGGCCTGGCCGCACACGGTGAGCCTGTGCGAGACGATGGCGGCGCTCGGCGTGGCCAGCGAGGACATGCCGGGGTGGGTCCAGCGCACCGCCAGGGAGGTGCTGGCGGCGAAACTGGAGCGCGACCCTGGGGACCGTCCGGGGATCGCCTGGGCGGTGCATGGCATCAAGCGCCTGCTCGCGGCGGCGCTGGCGCCCCGTGCGGCCGAGGTTGTGCCCCTGCCGGTGGTGCGTGACGGGAGGCCTCCCCGCAAGCGCACTGTCGGGGCGATGATGCGGGAATTCCGGGAGGGCGAGGGCAAGCACCTCGTGCAGGAGGGGTGGTGATGATCAGCCTGGGAGAGACGCTCGCTTCCATCGCGTCGCGCGACCATGCCATGACCGTCCCGGATCGGTCGCGCGACCTTCCACGACCTTCCACGCGACCGTCGCGGGATGCGGATCCCACGCCGCCGCCGCGCGGTGGTGGCGATGTGGCGGGCCCCCATGGTCATGCCGATCCCGCTGAGCGACGCGGCGGTGGCGGAGGCCGAGGAGCAGCTCGCCGCGCTGACCGAGCTGCTCCAGCCGGCGGATCGGGCGATGATCCGGGGCTTCCTCATGCGCATCTCGTTCCTGGCCAAGAACCGCCCGGATCCCGAGACGCTGGAGGAGGAGATCAGCGCGGCGATCGACTACCTCAGCGTGCTGCCGGTGATGTGCTTCAAGGCCGAGCTGGCGGCCGTGGTCCTGCGCGATGCCGGCGGCTGGTGGATGCGCGGGGCCGACCTGATGGACAGCCTGGCGCCCTATGCGCGGCCGCTGCGCGAGCGCCGGGATGAAATGGCCGGGGTGCTCCATGCCGTCCGCAATCCGCCGGCCCTTCCTGCCGCGATCCATGTGCCGAATTGCCTGGACGAGACCCGATCGCGCAGGCCGCGCGCGCCCGCGCCTCCGCCTCCCTCCCGGCCTGAAACCCCGATCTGAGACTGTCTCACCATCTCACCGTCACTGAGACAATGAGACGGTGAGACGCGCCTGGAAACCGGCCGTTTTTGAGATTGATTTGAGAATCCAGGGCCTCTCTCCCCCTGCCCTCCGCCGGCAGGTCCTGATGCTGTTCCAGCCCCCCGCTCTCCCGCGCTGATCCGTCGCCTCCGGGAAGGTTCAGAAGCTGCGATGATCACCCTCGCAGACCCAACGGGCCTTGAGGGCGGTTGCCAGCACTCGCAGCGGCGTGCCCGCAGGCAGGTTGCTCAGGTAGTACTTTCGCTCGCCACCCGCGCGCCATTTGCCCACCAGCCAGGCCTCATCACTCGGTAGGTGCCGGTTGTTGCCCCACATGGCGCCGTCGTCCACCCGGATGCGCGCCACGGCGAACCAGGCAATGAACGCGAGGGGCTGGACCTCTTGGTCCTGAAGCTGACGCACCACCGCATGCGCGACATTGGAC
>JAPJRA010000575.1 GCA_030824835.1 Geminicoccaceae bacterium
CTCGGAGGCACCTCCGGGAGCCGGCCCCACCCGAACCCGCTTCCTGGCCCGGAACAGGATCGTCGCCGGCCTCGCCGAAGGAACCGTGGTCGTCGAGGGCGCCGTGCGCAGCGGCGCGATCAACACTGCCCACTGGACCACCAACCTGCACCGACCCCTCATGGGCGTCCCTGGTCCCGTGAGCAGCGTGGCCTCCACCGGCGTGAACCAGCTGATCCGTCTCGGCCAGGCCAGCATGGTCACCAACGCCCAGGACGTCATCACCGATGTCATGACCCACGCTGCCAGGTCAGTAGCTGGTGGCGCTGAGCAGCTCGACGAGTCCTTCGTCCCGGGCCCGGTGCGCTCCACGCAGCGCGCGGTTCCCAGCCCGGCCGCCGGGGTTTCCGCGCCCCTCCGATGAAGCCTCAACTGGCGCCTGTGGATAACCCGATTTGGGTCTGAACGCACACCTACTCTGCTGAGAGTTCCTAGGTCTCGTCGGCGCCGCCGACCCGACCGCACCTCGGGAGGAAGACACCATGAACAACCCACCGCGGAACACGCCGCGAGACGAACCGACACCCCACGAGTCCAGCGACCGCCCTGCCCCATGGGTCCTGGACCTCGGCCTCGAGGTCGCATCGGGCCGCCGTCCCTGGTTGCAGCCCCTCGCGGGCGCTGCGCTCCTATTCGGCACGCCGTTCCTGATCAAGATGATCGGCGGGGCCGACCTGGCGGCCGCCGAGAAGGCGCCCGAGCTGGCCGCGTTCATCGATCAGCTGACCGGTTTCGTGACGGCGTTCTCGTGGGTGCTGGCGGGAATCTCCCTCGTCCTCGGGGTCGGCTACTGGTTCATCTGCCGCCACGCCTACGCCGCCTGGTGCTCGCTGCCCGAGGAGGAACGTGAGGAGCTGGCGCGGCAGCGCGTAGAGGCGCTGAGCCGGGCACTGGCCAGGCTCGGAGGTATCGACCCAGCAGGGCTCCCGATCACGTCTGAGGATCTGGAGCAGCTGGGAGACCGCCACCGCCTCCTCCTCGAGGACCTCCGTGTGCGATCCAGCCAGACAGCCACGCAGATCTGCGCCGGAGCTCGAGCACGGACCGACGACCTGGTGATGGCCGGCCGGCTCCACCGCGCCCTGTCCAAGGACACCATCGTCCGGCCCCCGCACGCCGCGAGCAGCGCCACGGACCCGCGCGTGCTCGCACTTGTCGAGCTCGACACGGAGATCCAGGCAGAGGCCGCGGCGATCGGGGAGTCCCTGGACACCGGTCACTGCAACTGCGACCAGGACACCCACGAGCGCCTCATCCGCGCCGGCGACCTTGCCCACGCTCGCCTCCACGGCATCGACCCGGAGGACCCGAGGGCGCAGAGCGCCGCCCGGCCGCGATCGCGCTGGATCTCCCGCGTGATCTGGACGGGCGTTGCCCTCGCCATCGCCGCACTGCCGATCGGGATGTTGACAGCGATTCCCTCGGTGACGATCAGCGCACTCGGCCTGACTCTCACTGGCGCCGGGTTCCTCGTTGAGAACCGCCGCGTCGGCGGCCGAGCTGCGACCCCGGGCGACCGGCTGCGCAGTCGCCTGTTCGTCATCACCTGGCTCCTGGTCGTGGCCTGCGCCGCAGCAGCGCTTCTGGCGTAGCCGACCACCTGAAACCCAACCGAACCGACAAGGGAGGAACCTCCGATGATCACCCTGACCACCGAGCCGCCGGCCGTGTGCGTCGACTGGATGTGGACCGTGAGCGTCGAGCGCGTCCTGGACGCCGCACCCGACCTGCTCACCTGGGCCGACGCACCTCGCACCGAGTGAGCCGACGATGCGCAGCGCCCACACCGAACGGTCGATGCTGGACCGGCTGAACGTCCGCTACTCGAGCCGCGTCACGAACGGCGGATGGAGCGGGTCCAAGTACCTGCGAGCTGAGCATGTGCCCGCCGGGCTGCGGCTGCAGCGCCACCGCATCTGCGACTTCGTGGCGACCTCGATGCACTCGACACCCTGGGCCCGGGAGCAGCCGATGGCCTTCCCGCCCGTGTTCCACGGACACGAGGTCAAGGTGTCGCGGTCCGACTGGCTCGCCGAGCTGCGCGACCCGTCGAAAGCCGCCGCCTTCCAGCCCCACATGCACTACTGGTGGCTCGTCGCGGCCGCGCGGGACATCGTGCGCGATGACCTGCCCGTGGGGTGGGGACTGCTGATCCCCCACGGCCCTCGCACCCTGCGAGTGGTTGTCCCCGCGGTCCTCAACCCCGATCCGGAGCCCATGCCGCACACCCTGCAGGGAGCCCTGCTGCGTGCCGTGGCCACCACCGAGGCCCGCCTGGCCCACGACGACCTGGACGCACGGAGAGGCGTCAGCTGATGGCGGTCCGGGCGGTGTGCGACTGCGGCTGGTCTCGCCTGTACAAGACCAGGGAGAAGGCGGCGGCCGCCGCCACTGACCACGCCTGTGCCGCCGGCGTACGCCGCGCGACCCGCAAGCACCGCTGCGCCCGCTGCGGCCTGGAGGCGGTCTACGAGAACGCCGGCGCAACCGAGGCCCGCTACTGGTTCTCCCGCCACTCGTGCCGCAAGCAGGAAGAGGCGATGCTCCGCGCCGCCCTGGCCGAGGAGCGCGCCGCCGCGGTCGACCGGACACCGAAGCCGTGCCACCACAAGCAGGCGAACCACCAGCACGGAACCCGCGCCTGCTACGTCCTCGACCGCTGCCGGTGCACGCCGTGCGCGACGGCCAACACCGCCTCAGAAAACGAACGCAATCGGTTGAAGGCCTATGGCCGCTACCACCGCTACGTCGACGCCTACCCGCTGCGCCTCCACGTCCAGGAGCTGCGCGAGGCCGGGATGGGCCTCAAGACGATCGCCGAACGCTCGGGCGTGGCCCACGGCGCGCTGTGGAAGCTGATGTACGGCAAACGCCAGCCTGACGGCTCACAGACGCCCTCGCGGCGGGTCCTGCGTCAGACCGCAGAGAAGCTCTACGCCCTGGACCCGGCCTGGTCGACGCAGCTGCGTTTGGCTGGCGGAGCGGTGCTCGACCAGGAGCGCTCGGCCGCGGTGTCGCGGCGGCTGCAGGCGCTCGTCGCGCTTGGATGGTCGATGTCCGAGATCGGACGTCGGCTCGGGCTGCGGCATGCCGCGAACGTGATCCCGATCGTCCGTGGGGAACGGCGGATGACCGTCGCAACCGCTCGCAAGGCCAACGCTCTGTTCGAGGAGCTGTGCATGACGCTGCCGCCGGCCGACACCGTGCCGCAACGCGTCACCGCGACCCGGTCGCGTCGGTACGCGAAGGAACAGGGCTGGGTGCCGCCACTCGCGCTCGAGGACCTAGACGACGAGCTCGGCGTCGCGTGACCGCCTCAGTCTCCGGGGCCGGTCCAGTTCGGGTCGACCGGCCCCGGGATCAGGTTCTCGGTCCGCAGCCAGTCCATCTTGACGACCGGCCTGAGCGCTGCGTCGT
>JAPJRA010000576.1 GCA_030824835.1 Geminicoccaceae bacterium
TGTCGATGCTGGGCGCTGCAGCCGTGGCGCAGGTTCCGGACGGTGCCGCCCTCGGCACCCAGGAGGACCATCCGACCCGCGTCCTGCCGGAGCCCCAGCCACATTGGCTCTACGTGCTCGAGCCCGTGTTCCCGCATCTGGTCGCATCCAAGGTTTGGATCCTGGACGGTGACACCTTGGAGTTCAAGGGCATGGTCAGCGCGGGCTATACCGCCAACCTCGCCCTGAGCCACGACAAGAGCGCCTTCTACGTCGCCGAGACCTATTGGTCGCGCGGTACGCGCGGCGACCGCGTGGACGTTGCCACCACCTACGATGCCAAAACCTTGTTCCCGACCGGCGAGGTGATCCTGCCCAACGGTCGTTTTCTGGTCGTGCCGAAGAAAAACAACCTACAGTTGACAACCGACGGGCGGTATCTGCTTTCCTTCAACATGGACCCCGGGTTCGGGCTCAGTGTCGTCGACCTAAAGGAAAATCGTTACGTCGGCGAGATCGAGACCAGCGGCTGCAGCCTCGCCTTCCCGACGGGTCCCGCCAGTGTGGCGGCACTTTGTCCGGACGGCTCGTTCGCGCACATCACCTTCGATGCGACCGGCAAGGCGGAGATCGCGGACGGGCAGCCATTCTTCGATTCCGAGACCGACCCGGTGTTCGAGAACGCGGCCATGCATCGGCCGAGCAAGAAGGCATTCTTCGTCTCCTACGAGGGTTGGGTCTATCCGGTCGAGCTCGACGGTGCTCCCAAGGTCGGTGACCGCTGGAAGCTGCAGGGCGCTGGCGATGAGGGCTGGCGACCCGGTGGCTGGCAGCAGGCCGCCTACCATGCGCCGACCAACCGCCTGTTCGTGCTGATGCATGAGGGTGGTATCTGGACCCACAAGCAGGCCGGCACCGAGGTCTGGGTTTACGACGCGGCGACCGGGAAGCGGGTGCAGCGCGTGCCGCTCGAGCACCCCTCGATCTCGCTCACCGTGAGCACCGATGACCACCCGCTGATGTTCGCGTTGACCGAGGCGGCATCCGTCCAGGTCTTCGATGCCACCAGTTACGCCCATACCGGGACCAAGGAAGGCATCGGGATCTCGCCCTTCGTGCTGTACACGTTCGGTGAGTGAGGCTTGCCCCAAGTCACTGACATGAATCTTGACCCGACACTGGCCCTCACCGCGATGCTGTTGCTGGCGGCCATTTTCGCATCCGCTGCCATGACCAAGCTGCGTGCGTTGGACCAGTTTGCCGGCGTCGTCGAGAACTATGCGCTGCTACCGGCACCGCTGCTGCGGCCGGTCGTCCTGCTGCTGCCGGCGGTCGAGCTGGCGGCGGCCGTCGGCCTGCTGGTGCCGGCCACCCGACCCTACGCGGCCGCGGTGCTCGTTCTACTGTTGCTGATCTTCGCGGCCGCGATGGCGATCAATCTGCGCCGCGGTCGGCGCGACATCGATTGCGGTTGCCACCTCGGGCTGCTCAAGCAGCGGATCAGCTGGCCGCTGGTGGTGCGCAACCTGCTGGTGGCCCTGTTCGCGCTGGTCCTGCTCGCCGGCGGGGCCGTGCCCCGGTCACTGGGCGCCCTCGACTGGTTCACCGTCCTGGTGGCGACGAGCGCCATGCTACTGCTCTATGGGGCGGTCGGCCGTCTGTTCGGGCTGATGCCCGCGAGTCTCGAGGGAGCGCGCTGAGCCGATGGAATCCCTGGTCGTCTCGCAGGTCCTGCTGTGGATCGTCGTCATCGTCCTCGCGGTGACGGTGCTGGCCCTGGCCCGGCAGGTCGGCGTCCTGCACGAGCGCGTGGCGCCGCTGGGTGCGCTGACCACGCGGACGGCGGTGGCGGTGGGCGACCACGCGCCCGAGTTCGACCTCCCTGATCTGGCCAGCAGGAAGGTCCGTGTCGGCGGCCGGCAGCCGGATCGGCGCAGCCAGCTGCTGCTGTTCGTCTCGCCCGTCTGCCCGATGTGCAAGAAGCTGCTGGGTGTGGTCCGCTCCTTCGCGCAGAGCGAGCGCCGCGGTGTCGGCATCGTGCTGATGGGCGACGGCGACCGCCCGTCGCACGAGGCGCTGGTGGCGGAGCATCGGCTGCAGGGCCTGCCCTTGATCCTCTCGCCCATCGTCGGGATCACGTTGGGGATCGGCAAGCTGCCGCACGCGGTGCTGATCGACGCCGAGGGTGTGATCCGCTCGTCCGGCATCGTCAACAGCCGGGAGCATCTGGAAAGCCTGCTCGTGGCCCAGGAGACCGGCTGGGCCTCCATGCAGGACTATCTCACCGGCAACAGGCCGCTGCAGCGCAATGGCACCACCGGGGTGCCCAACGAGGTCGGGAGTGTATCGGCATGATGCTCGACGCGTTTGATCGGATGATGGAGAGCGCGGCCCGGCGCATCGCCCAGCGCAGCTCCCGGCGCAGCGTGCTCGCCCGCGTGGGTGCCGCGGTCGCGGGCGGCATGGTGCTGCCGATGCTGCCCGTCGACCGCACCGGCCGCCTGAAGATGGCGCATGCCAACGAGTTCGTGAAGACCGCCCAGACCACCGACCCGACCCAGTGCAATTACTGGCGCAACTGCTCGTCGGACGGCTATCTCTGCTCCTGCTGCGGTGGCACCTACAACGAATGCCCGCCGGGCTCGGTGGCCTCGCCCACCAGCTGGATCGGCACCTGCATCAATCCCGACGACAACCAAGCCTACCTGATCGCCTACCAGGATTGCTGCGGCAAGGATTCCTGCGGCCAGTGCGCCTGCCTGGGCACCGAGGGCGAGATGCCGAGCTACCGGCCCGAGCTCAACAACGACATCATCTGGTGCTTCGGCGCGCCGACGATGGTCTATCACTGCTCAAGCCAGGTGCTCATCGGCAAAGCGTGATCGCGGTCCAAAGGCTCGGGCTCGCCGCGACGATCCTGCTGGCCGCATCGACGGCATGGGCGGCTGACTATGCGCCCGGCCAACGGGTCGAGCAGTTCAGCGGCCCGCGGGCCGACTACGCCTTCCGCTGCAAGGGCTGCCATGGCTTCGCGGGCCAGGGCACGCCGGGGCACGTGCCGCGGCTGGACGGCTTCGTCGGCCTCTACACCCAGTTGCCCGATGGCCGCGACTACCTGATGCGGGTGCCGGGCGTGGCCCGCTCCAGGCTCGACGATTCGCGCCTCGCCGCGGTCCTCAACTGGATGCTCGCGACCTATGGTGGCGAGCAGGTGGCGCCGGGCTTCGCACCGTTCACCGCGCAGGAGGTGGGTGAGGCGCGCCGGCAGCCGCTCACCGCGGAGCGTGAGGCCTTCCGCCGTCGGCTGATCGACGAGCTGCGCAGCCGTGACCTGATCGGCCCTGACCAGGACGGCTTCGGCAGCTCGGCCGAGCGGGTCGGCTAGCTGTCGTTGCTATGGAGGTTGTCCACCCGGATCCGTGGTGGGAGGTTGTCGCTGCCAAGCCAACAACCATGCCGGGGAACTTCCGG
>JAPJRA010000577.1 GCA_030824835.1 Geminicoccaceae bacterium
CGGCGAGCCCACGAAGCTCGCGACGAAGCGATTGGCCGGCCGGTGATAGATCTCGCCCGGGGTGCCCACCTGCTGGATCTTCTGGTCCTTCATGACCACGATCCGGTCGGCCAGGGTCATGGCCTCGATCTGATCGTGGGTGACGTAGATCATCGTCGTCGAGCCCAGCCGCTGGTGCAGCCGCTTGATCTCGACCCGCAGCTCGTTCCGGAGCTGGGCGTCGAGATTGGACAGCGGCTCGTCGAACAGAAACACCGCGGCGTCGCGCACCAGCGCCCGGCCGATCGCCACCCGCTGCCGCTGGCCGCCGGAAAGCTGATCGGGCCGGCGGTCCAAGAGGTGGGTGATCTGCAGCAACCCGGCGGCATTGGCGACGCGCTTCTCGATCTCGGGTTTGGGCGTCCTCGCCATCCGCAGCCCGAACGACATGTTCTCCCTAACGCTCATCCGCGGGTAGAGCGCGTAGGACTGGAACACCATGGCGATGCCCCGGTCCTTGGGCTCCTCCCAGGTGACGTTCCTGCCGCCGATCCAGATCTGTCCGGTGGCGACGTCGAGCAGGCCGGCGACGGCGTTGAGCAGTGTGGACTTGCCGCAACCCGAGGGGCCGAGCAGGACGATGAACTCGCCCTCCTCGATGTCGAGCGACAGGCGATCGAAAACGCGCACGCTCTCGAAGGCGACGGCGACGTCGCGAACAGAAACGGCAGCCATGAGGTCAGCCTTTCACGGCACCCGCGGCAATGCCGCGAACGAACCAGCGGCCCGACACCAGGTAGACGACGAGCGGCACGAGTGCGGTCAGCACCGTCGCCGCCATGTCCACGTTGTAGGCACGCTCGCCCTGGGTGGAGTTGACGATGTTGTTGAGCTGCACGGTCATCGGCAGGTTCTCGCGGCCGGCGAAGGTCAGGCCGAAGATGAAGTCGTTCCAGATGCCGGTGACTTGCAGGATGGCAGCGACGACCAGGATCGGCGTCGACATTGGCAGCATGACGCGCAGGAAGATGGTCCAGAAGCCGCCACCGTCGACGCGCGCCGCCTTGAACAGCTCGGACGGCAGCCCGGCATAGTAGTTGCGGAACAGCAGCGTCATCACGGGCAGCCCGAAGATGACGTGCACCAGCACGATGCAGGCGAGGGAGTTGTAGATCCCGATCTGTGAGAAGATCCGCACCAGTGGGAACAGGAAGACCTGATAAGGGATGAAGGCGCCGAGCAGCAGGATCCCGAACATCAGGTTGGCACCGCGCACGCGCCAGAACGAGAGGGCGTAGCCGTTGATCGCACCTGCGGCGATCGACAGGATCATCGACGGGATCAGAATCCGCACCGAATTCAGGAAGCCGACGTTGATGCCGTTGCAGGAAAGGCCGGTGCAGGCCTCGGCCCAGGCTTTGATCCATGGCTCCAGCGTCGCCACCGTCGGCCAGGCCAGGATGTTGCCCAGCCGTACCTCGTCCATGGTCTTGAGCGACGTCATGACCATGATCCAAAGGGGCAGCAGAAAGAAGAGCGCGGCGGTGAGCAGAAAGGCGTAGACGCCGATCCGCGCCGGGGTGAGGCGCTGCGGACGGCGCCCCTGCGGCTCGATCACGGTCATCGGCGTCCCCCGCCGGGCCGGCCATAGCGGACATAGATCCACGGCCCGAGCAGTGCCACGACCGTTACCAGCATGACCGTGGCCGCGGCGGTGGCGAGGCCGATATTGTTGCGCTCGAACAGATGATCCATGACGAACTTGGCCGGTACTTCCGAGGCGATGCCGGGGCCGCCGCGGGTCATGGCGACGACGAGGTCGTAGAGCTTGGCGACCGCGGCTGCGAGCAGCACGCTGGCGGTGACGATCATGGGGCCGAGCAACGGCAGGACGATGGAGAGGTAGACCCGCCACGTCGATATGCCGTCGATTTTTGCCGCCTTCCACAGGTCGGCGTCGATGCCGCGCAGGCCGGCCAGCAGAATGGCCATGACGAGACCCGATGCCTGCCACAGCCCGGCAATGACCAGCGTGTAGATCACCATGTTCTGGCTGACGAGCCAGTCAAAGGTGAAGTTCTCGAAGCCGATGTCACGGACGAGCTTCTGCAGTCCCAAGGTCGGATTGAGAAACCATTGCCAGACCAACCCCGTCACGATGAAGGACATCGCGTACGGATAAAGGAAGATGGTGCGAAACACCCCCTCGGCACGCACCTGCTGGTCGATGAACACGGCGAGCAGAAAACCCAGGATTAGTGCGCCGCCGACGAACAGCACACCGAACAGCGCGATGTTCTGGACGGAGATCAGAAACCGATCGTTGGCGAACAGCCGGGAGTATTGCTGCAGGCCGACCCAGTCGAGTTTCGGCAGCAGTTGCGAGCTGGAGAACGAAAGGCGGACCGTCCACAACATGCAGCCGAGATAGACGACCAGCACGATGATCGCTGTCGGCAGTATCGCCATGCTCGCGGCCCAATGCGGCCGGCGGCGGCGGCGCGTGCTCGCCGCCGGAACCGAGATCGTCGCCATGACCAGAACCTTCCTGCCCTGACCCCGTCCGAGAACCTGGCGCGCTCGGGCTGGGTCGGGTGTTGGAACTAACCGGCGGCCTGCATGGCGCCGGTAAATTTCTCGACGAATGTTCCGGCGGTCATCGACGGCGTGTTCCAGTATTGGGTGATGACGTCCTCGGTGGCACCGATCAGATCGGGTGAGGACAGGTAGTTCGTGCTGGGCACCTGCTTGGCGGGGTCGCGCAGCTCGGCCATGCCCTTCCGAGCACAGGAATCCATGCCCGAGACATCGACGTCGAGCCGGACCGGCACCGAGCCCTTCTTGGCGTTGAAGGCGAGCTGCGTGTCCGGATCCAGCATCAGCTCGGCCATCTTGTCCTGCGCCGCCTGCCGGGCGGGATCATCGATCCTGGGGAACACGAAGACGTCGCCGCCCATCACATAGCCGCCGGGAAGCACCGTGCAGCCATATTCCTGGTCCGGCGTCAGACCAGCGGCGATGAATTCGCCCTTGGCCCAGTCCCCCATCACCTGCATTGCGGCCTTGCCGGCGATGACGAGGCCGGTGGCATCGTTCCAGTTCCGCCCGGGGCTGCCGGCATCGACCAGATCACGCAACTGGCCGTAGATCTCCGCCGCCTTGAGGAATTTCGGGTCGTTGACGGCATCGAGATTGCTGTCGCCATAGACGGCCTTGAACAACTCTGGCCCGGCTTCGGCCAAGAGAACCGAATCGAACAACAGCCGCTCTTGCCATCCCTGGCCGCCCTGAGCCAGAGGAATTACCCCAGCCTGTTTCAGCTTCGGTGCCGCTGCCAGAATTTCCTCATATGTCTTCGGCGCCTCGATTCCAGCATCCGCCAGGATCTTGATGTTGTAGAACAGCCAGTTCTGGCCGTGGATGTTGACCGGGACCGCGTAGAATTTCTCATCGCGGGTAGC
>JAPJRA010000578.1:0-2061 GCA_030824835.1 Geminicoccaceae bacterium
GCCGCAAGCCCGACGATGGCAACGGTCCCGAGAACCCGGATTTTCTTTAGTAGGGGCTCGAGGCAGCCCATCGGCGTACTCCCCTGATTCCGGTTCCACCGGGCCGACCGCAGTCGGCCCGGTGCAGGCGATGTGCTCAGGTGAACAGGATCAGGAAGGCGATCAGCAGGGCGAACAGCGCCACCGCCTCGACCAGAGCGAAGCCGATGATCGCGAACGGGAAGACGCGCTGCTGGACCGACGGGTTGCGGCCGACGGTGGCGATCAGGGTCGAGAAGATGTTGCCGATGCCGATGCCGACACCGAACAGCGCGATCACCGCCAGACCGGCGCCGATCATTTTGGCAGCTGCGAGATCCATCGATATACTCCCAGGTCGAGGCGCTTCCATGAGCGCCGGTGGCTACCCGACGACGTGTCCAGGGGCTGGCGAACCTACGCCCTCAGTGCATGTGGATCGCGTCGTTGAGGTAGATGCAGGTAAGGACGGTGAAGATGTAGGCCTGCAGGAAGGCCACCGCGAACTCGAAGCCGATCAGCACCACCGTGATCGCCAGCGGGGCGATGCCCGGGATCAGGTAGTAGGTGCCGAGGCTCAGCACGAAGCCCGCGAACACCTTCAGCATCGTGTGGCCGGCCATCATGTTGCAGAACAGACGGACGGAGAGGCTGATCGGCCGCACGCAGTAGGACAGGATCTCGATCGGCACCAGGAGCGGCAGCATCGCCTTCGGCGCGCCCGACGGCACGAAGAAGTGCAGGAAATGCGCGCCGTGGTACCAGAAGCCGATGATCGTCACGCCGATCCACACGGCGATCGCCATGGCGAAGGTGACGATGATGTGGCTGGTGAAGGTGAAGCTGCCGGGGATCATCCCCAGCATGTTGCCCATCAGGATGAAGATGAAGATCGTGAACACGATCGGGAAGAAGCGCATGCCCTCCTTGCCGGTGGCATCACGCAAGATTCCCGCGACGAACTCGTACATCATCTCGACGGCGGATTGCAGCCGACCCGGCACCATCGCGTGCTGGCGCGTGCCGGCCATGATCAGCAGGTAGGCGCAGCCGACCGCGATCGCCATCCACAACGAGGAGTTGGTGAACGAGAGGTCGTGGTGTGCCACGCTGATCGGGATGATCGGCGTGATTTGGAATTGGTGCAGCGGGTCTGCCACGGGCCTGCCTCACTCTTCGGTTCGTGTCGGACTGGGCCGACAGGCGTTCATCATTCGGCGGCTCACGAGCCGTTCTGCATCCGGCGCAGATGCCGATAGGCGTTGAGCACGCCCGCGGCCGCACCAAACATGAAAAACACGATCAGGAACAGGGGCATCGTGCCCAGCCAACGGTCCAGTCCCCACCCGATCAACACGCCGACGCCGACGCCGGCAACCACCTCGATTCCGGCCTGAAGTCCAGTGCCATAATCCAGTCGGGGCGGTGGCTCATCACCGCCTCCAGGCACCTTCTTGGTCGGCCGCGCCTTTTCGAGGCGCGCGTCGAAGTCGTCGAAGCCCGGTGGTCGCTCTGGTTCCGCCATGCGTCGTCCGCCCTTCGCGTTCTCCCGCGCCGCAGCACGGCCACCCGCTTGGGCGACGCGAACCTAGGTAGTGGGGAGAGAAAGTGTCAAGCTGGCCACCATTTATGCGGCACTATGCCGTAGCGCGCAGCTCGAGCGCGCGCTCCAGCGCCACCGACACTAGCCTGGAGATGCCGCGCTCGGCCATCGTCACACCGTAGAGCCGGTCCATGCGCGCCATGGTCAGCGGATGATGGGTAACGCACAGGAACCGCGTGCCGGTCGTCCCGGCAATTTCCTGCATCAGCGCCACGAACCGGTCGACATTGGCGTCGTCGAGTGGCGCGTCGACCTCGTCGAGCACGCAGAGCGGCGAAGGCTGGGCCAGGAAGAAAGCAAACACCAATGCCAGGGCCGTGAGGGTTTTCTCGCCACCCGACAGCAACGAGATGCTGGTGAGCTTCTTGCCGGGGGGACTGGCTTCGAGCTCGAGTCCGGCGCGTAGCGGATCGTCGGCACCGGTCAGGCGCAGATGCGCC
>JAPJRA010000578.1:2071-3434 GCA_030824835.1 Geminicoccaceae bacterium
GCCTTGCCGCCGCCGAACAGCACCGCGAACAGGCGGCGGAAATGCCCGTCGACCGCCTCGAACGCCGTCAGCAGCCGCTCGCGACCCTCGCGGTCGAGGGTGGCGATCGCGGCCCGCAGCCGGTCCACCGCCTGTTGCAGCTCCGCTTGCCGTGCCTTGGTCTCGCCGACGCTGGCCTCCAATTCGCTGGCCTCCACGTCGGCACGCAGATTGACCGCACCCAGCCGGTCGCGAGAGGCTCGGATGGCGGCGAGGCGCTGCTCCAGCTCGTCGATCCGGGTCGTGGCGAGGGCAGTCTGTGTCGCCTCGTCTGCGAGCAGGGCCGCGGGCTCCTGCTGCAGCCGATCGCGAATGACGGTCACGGCGTCGGCCAGGGCGTCGCGGGCATGCCCTCGCTCGCTCTGCGCCACGGCCAGCCGCTCCCGCTGGTCCGCCAATGCGGCCTCGGCGCATGCCAGCTCGCGCTCCAGCATCGCGAGCGCCGTCTCCTCCTCGTCCAGTTGCCGGCGCGTGGTCTGGCTTGCGGCCTCGGCCACCGCAAGTTCGTCCGCAAGCCGATCGATGGCCTCGGGGTCGCTGCGCATGGTGGCGGAGGCGTCCGCAAGCTCGGCGGCGAGCCGCTCGCGGCGCAGGGCGAGGTCTTCGGCAGCGGCCACCATCTCCGCTTGCCGGGCGGCGACATCCATGAGGCTCGACTTCAGCATTTCCTCGCGCTTGGCGACGGTGCCGGCCTCGCCTCGGGCGGCAGCAAGGGCATTGGCGGCAAGCTCGCGAGCCTGCTCCGCGGCGGCCAGGCTCTGCTCGGCCTCGTGTTGCTCGCTGGTGCTCCGAGCCGCGGCGACGGACACGGCCTCGTAGGCCGGCTCCGCCGAGGCGAGACCGGCGGCGATCTCCTCCGCCTCACGGAGCAGGGCGGCTTCCCGAGCGCGGCGCTCGGCCTCGAGTGCATCGGCGTGGCGCCCGGCGCGCTCCGCCGTCGCTCTGGCGGGCTCCACCGCGGTCTGATCCCGCTCAACCACGGTGCGGCGCTCTCTCACGGCACGGCTGGCGGCTTCGTAGATCGCCTCCAGTCGCTTTCGCTCGGCGATCTGCCGTTCGAGTTGCTCCTTCATCTGCGTTGCCGCGGTAGCGGCGTCCTGCACGGTCGCGACCTGCAGCTGCTCGTCGTCGAGCTCGGAGCTGCGGGCGTCTATTGCCGACACCTCGCCCTCCAGGTCCTGCGCTTCGCGTTCGAGGGCCGACGTCTCCTGCTCGAGCTGAGCCGCTTCGATGTGCCGTCGGTCTGCGGTCGCCACCGCTTCCGCCAGCCGCTGCCGGGCGCGCAGCTGCGCGCCGTCGGCTGCCCGCCAGCGCTGTTCGGCCT
>JAPJRA010000579.1 GCA_030824835.1 Geminicoccaceae bacterium
ATTACGTGCAGCGGGTGCTGGAAGCGCGTGACATGTACCGGCGCATCCTCGAGCCGCCCGCCATTCCGTCGGAACGTCTTGCCGAGGACGGCGCCCCGACCCCGCAGCCGCGCCGCAAGCCGGCGTCCTGACCGGCCCGACATGCGCCGCTCGCATGCCGCCAGCGGCGGCATGGGCGTTTTCAAGCGGCCACCGCCAGCCTATCAGATGATCGTCGGCTGCGCAGCGAACCAGCCTCCGATCCGCCTCCCGCCTACAGGACATCCGTGCCGATGACCGCCTTGTCGAATGATCTGCCGGTGCGCGCCAGCGATGTGACGGCCGCGGCCGAGCGCCTGCGCGGCGTGGCCGTGCGGACGCCGCTGCTCGAGAGCGACGCGCTGAACGCTCGGGTCGGGGGTCGGCTGCTGATCAAGCCGGAGGTGCTGCAGCGTACCGGCTCGTTCAAGTTCCGTGGTGCGTACAACGCGATTGCGACGCTGCGCCCGGCGGCGGTCGTCGCCTACTCGTCCGGCAACCATGCCCAGGGCGTCGCCCTCGCCGCCCGGCTGCTCGGCGCCACGGCCACGATCGTGATGCCGGCCGACGCACCGCGGGCCAAGCTCGAAGGCACGCGGGCCTGGGGTGCGACCGTGGTCACCTATGATCGGCTGAGCGACGATCGGGAGGCCATCGGCCGCGAGATCGCCGAGCGCACCGGCGCCGTGCTGATTAGGCCCTACGACGATCCCCTGATCATCGCCGGGCAGGGCACGCTGGGGCTCGAGATCGCCGATCAGGCCGCAAGCGTCGATGCCCGGCTCGACGGCGCCCTCGTCTGCTGCGGCGGCGGCGGACTCGTCGCCGGCTGTGCCGTGGCGCTGCACGACAAGCTGCCGGGGCTGACCGTTCATGCGGTCGAGCCGGCGGGATTCGATGATACGGGGCGCTCGCTGGCGGCCGGCCAGCGCGTCCGCAACGCTGCAGGCGCCCGTTCCTTCTGCGATGCCCTGCTGGCACCCATGCCCGGCGAGCTGACCTTCGCCATCAACAGCCGCTTGCTCGCCGGCGGCCTAGTCGTGAGCGATGCGGAGGTGGCCACGGCGATGCGCCTGGCCTTCCGGCATCTCAAGCTCGTGCTCGAGCCGGGTGGCGCGGTCGCCCTGGCCGCGGCGCTGGCCGGCAAGGTGCTGACGCGAGATCGTACCCTGGCGGTGGTCCTTTCCGGCGGCAACGTCGATGCCGAACTCTTCCGCGATGTCCTGGCCGGCGAGGACGCCGGCTGATCGTCGGCCGCACGGCGTCGGCCGACCTCCTTTAGGGGCTCAGTCCGCAGGCAAGGGCCTCGCCAGGGTCTCGGCGTCCCGGCCCACCGCGTCCGCGATGTGATCGAAGCCGTCGCGGGCGAGGCCCGCGTCGAGGTCCGCCAGGATCCGGCCGATGAGCCCGGGACCCTGATAGACGAGCGCCGTATAGAGCTGCAGGGCCGTGGCCCCGGCGCGGATCTTGGCATAGGCGTCGGCACCACTGGCGATCCCGCCGACACCGATCAGTGGTACGCAGTCGCCGAGCCGGACGGCCATGCGGGCAAGCAGGCGCGTGGAGCGCTCGAACAAGGGGCGGCCGCTGAGGCCGCCGGCCTCGCTGGCGTGAGGCGAGAGCAGTCCGGGCGGTCGGGCGACCGTGGTGTTGCTCACGATCAGGGCTGCGAGGCGGTGCTCGATGCAAAGTGCGGCGATGTCGGCCTCGTCGCCCGGCTCGAGATCAGGAGCGATCTTGAGGAACAAGGGGATCGAGCCGCGCGCCGGCGCCAGGATCGCCAGCAGGGAGTCGAGGGCCGCACGTTTCTGCAATGCCCGCAGGCCCGGCGTGTTGGGCGAGGAGACGTTGATCGTGATGTAGTCCGCGAGCGGTGCGAACAGCCGAAGTCCGTGGAGGTAGTCGGCCGCAGGGTCGGCGGTGTCCTTGTTGATGCCGACATTGACGCCGACGATCCCCCGCCCGCGATCGCGCCCGGCGAGGCGGCGGGCGAGGGCCGCGGCACCGGCATTGTTGAAGCCCATCCGATTGACGATGGCCCGGTCGGGAGCCAGCCGGAACAGGCGCGGGCGCGGGTTGCCCGCTTGCGGGCGCGGTGTGACAGTACCGACCTCGACCATGGCCAACCCCTGGCCGAGCAAAGCGGCAGGAGCTCGCCCGTTCTTGTCGAAGCCGGCCGCCAGACCCAGCGGGTGAGGCAAGTCCAGCCCCGCCAGCCGGGTGCGCAGCCGAGGCCAGGCGGGCAGACGCTGCGGCCGGAGCAGGGGCAGCAGGCCCAGCGCCAGCCCGTGCGCCATCTCCGGCGGCAGCAGGTGCAGCAGGCGTATCGGCAAAGGCAGCGGCGTCTCGGCCTCGGCGCCGATGCCGGTCAACCGCCGAAGGCGATGAAGCCGGGATTGCGGAAGCTGGGCTTGACGTAGAGGAAGGGCTCGCCGTCCGTGGTGAGGACGCGGCCACCCGCTGCCCGCAGGACGGCATCACCGGCCGCCGTATCCCATTCCATGGTCGGCCCGAAACGCGGATAGACGTCAGCCCTGCCCTCGGCCACGAGGCAGAACTTGAGCGAGCTGCCTGCCGACACCGTGTCCTCGATCCCCTCGGCCTGCAGCCAGGCGTCGGTGGCGGCATCGCGATGCGACCGGCTGGCCACCGCCACCGCCGCCTTGGCCGGCCGGGGGCGGACCTGAATCGGCCGCACCGTGCCGTTCTCGCGGCGCTGCGCCCCGAGTCCGACCGCGCCCCACCAAGCAAGGCCACGCGCTGGCGCCAACACCACCCCCAGGATAGGCGTGCGCTGCTCGATCAGCCCGATGTTCACCGTGAACTCACCGTTCCCGGAAATGAACTCCTTGGTGCCGTCGAGCGGGTCGACCAGCCAGAAGGGAGCATCGCCGACGTCCGGGATCCGGCCCGCGGCCACGGCCTCCTCCGCCACGATCGGCACGTCCGGCGTGAGGTCGCGCAAGGCGGCGAGGATCACAGCCTCGCCCGCCTCGTCGGCAGCCGTCACCGGTGACGCATCGGCCTTGGTTTTCACCGCGGTGCCCGTCGCATAGTGCTCGAGGATCACGGCACCGGCCAGCTCGGCAATCTCGAGCACTCTGGGCAGGAGCTGGGCGGGATCGAGCATACGGTCACCTCGGCTGCGGCATGAAGGGCGGTGTTGGCAGCCAACCGGTCACAACCCGGCTGGAGCGCCTCGGGCGGTATCAGGTCGGCTGCGCACTGTAAAGGCGACGACTGTCGGCCCGCCCGGGGTAACGTCTTGTTAACCTCGACACGGGTAAGCTGCACCCGCGCCGAAGCTGGGCGCCCATATCGTCCCATCGGACCCAAGGCGCGCCGCATGCTCAACCACTCGCTCGCCGCCGACCGCGAGGCCGACACCACCCTGCCGCCGGCGGCAGAC
>JAPJRA010000012.1:0-14162 GCA_030824835.1 Geminicoccaceae bacterium
CGGTAGTATCGATCCTGCGGCCCGAACGCAGCACCACGCGCCCCGACTGTGGCCGCGACAGGACCTCCGACCAGTCACGGCCTTCGAAGATGAGCAGATCGGCATTCATGCCGGGCGCCAATCCATGATGATCCGGCAGACCCATGACGTTCGCCGGGGTGATGGTCACCGCCGCCGGCCAGTCGCCGATTGGATGGTCGAGATGCGCGATGCGCACCGCCTCGCGGAAGACTTCCAGAAGGTCATGATCCCCGTAGGCATAGAAGGGATCGCGACAATTGTCGCTGGCGAAGGCCAGGGGAATGGCGCGGGCTTCGAGCTCGTGCACGAGCGTCACCCCGCGCAAGCGCGGCGTACGCCCGGCCACCCGGTCCTGCAGATACAGATTGCACATCGGCAGGCTGACAATGGCGATGCCGGCCTCGGCCACGCGATCCAGCGTCCGGCGGACCCGATCGGGCGCCTGCCGCGACAAGGCGCAGCAGTGTCCAGCCACTGCCCGCCCCTGGAACCGGTTGCGCAGCATGGCCTCGGCCAGATGAAGAAGGGCCTCCGATGCAGGATCCAGGGTTTCGTCGATGTGACAGTCGATGTCCAGACCATGCGCCGCCGCGAGTGCCAGGAACCGGTCGAGATCGGCATCCAGCTCGGGCCCCGGTACCGGCAACAGGCCAAGCACGCCGCCATGCTCCGCCACCCGCCGCGCAAGAGTCCCACCCGCCTCGCCGGCATAGTGCTCCGGCAGCGCAAGGCTCACGGCCTGCAGCTCGATCCGCCCGGCCCAGGCGGCCCGCATTTCGGCAAATAGCGGCCAGCTGATGGCATCCTGCGGCGGGACGGAATCCAGATGCGTGCGTATGGCCCTGGTGCCGTGGGCATAGGCGCAGCGCAAGCCGAACTCGAACCGCGCGCGCACGTCCGCCGCGCTCCAATTGGCCATTTGGTCGCGCGTCACGGCCGCGAGAGCTCCCCCAAAGGTGCCATCGGGATTGGCCGCCCGCGGCCAGATGTGCCCCTTGTCGAGATGGGCGTGCAGATCGACCGGACACGGCCAAACCATACGGCAGTCCAGGTCGATGCCGGGAGACGCCGGATCGTGCAGCGACACCGAGGAGACCCGGCCGCGGTCGACGACGATATCGACCTGTACGAGCCCGTCTCTTCCCAAGCCGGCCTCCATCAGGCACCCAGGCACGGTGGCGCGCTTCAGGACGTAGCAGCCGTCCTCCCGTCCATCCCATGGCAGATCAAGCACAGCCATGGCGCCTATCGCTCAACCGGCGAAGTCGGTCTGCGGCAAGCCTTGTACGCCGGGCACACGCAAGGCGAAGATGCCACCGGCTTGCGGCTGGCGGACTTCGGTGCCAGGGGTCGGGCCGGTACCGATCGACGTGACGTAGAGCACGTCCAGGGAGCCGCCGCCGAAGGCGACCTTGGTCGGCTTCTCGACGGGCATCTCGATGACCCGGTCGACCTGCCCCTGCGGCGTAAAGCGGACCAGCTGCCAACCACCCACGCCGGCCATCCAGTAGCAGCCATCCGCATCCACGGCGCCGCCGTCGGGCCTGCCGGCCAGCCCGTGCGTGTCGACGAACACCCGGCGGTTGGCGATGGTCCCGCTGTCCGGGTCGTAGTCGCAAGCCCAGATGGTCCGAACGCTGGCCTCGGAGTCGGAAAAGTAGAATTTTCGCCCATCCGGGCTGAACGCACAACCGTTGGTGACGGCAAGCTTGTCGAACAGCTTCTCGCACCGCCGGTCGGGCCACAGCCGATAGAGGGCTGCAACCGGCACCCGCGGCCCCAACGGCATCGTGCCGGCGATGAACCTGCCGGCGGTGTCGGTGGTGCCGTCGTTGAACCGATTGCCGGGCATGTCCGGCTCCGGATCGACGACCGGCTCCAACGTTCCGCTCAGCGGATCGTAAAAGTGAAATCCGTCTTCCAACGCGACGACGAAACCGCCGCCTCGGCGTAGCGCGAAGCAACCGAGACGAGAGGGCAACGTGAAGGTGCGATCCAGGCCCGTGGCGGGATCGAAGCGGTGCAATGCACAGTTATCGATGTCCGCCCACCACAGCACCTGCTCACGTCCACACCACAAAGGCGCTTCGCCGACCAGGGCTTTGGCGTCCAGCACACAGTCAACCTGAACCACGTAGTTCCTCCGACGGCAGCGCCATATAAGACGACGCATACGACGCATACGACGCCGCGGCGACCCCCGAAAAGCGCGCGTGGGGTGTATCCGGAGAAACCACACAGCCGTAAACAGTCATCGCGGCTGGCCGGCACCGAGGAGACGAAGCGATGCACGATGCGTTCGAGGTGGATCCGCGGATCGAGGCCAGCAGCGTGCCCGTGGCCGATTGGCCGCTGACGCACATCCGCCTGAAGGACGATGCTCGGTTCCATTGGCTGCTGCTGCTGCCACGCCGTCCCCACGTCGTCGAGCTGACCGACCTAGCCGAGGCGGACTATCTCCAGCTCAACGCCGAGATACTGGCGGCGTGCCGGCTGCTGGGGGAGATCGCGCGGCCGGACAAGACCAACGTCGCTACCCTGGGCAACGTGGTGCCGCAGCTGCATGTCCACGTCATCGCGAGATACGCCAGCGATCCCGTCTGGCCGGACCCCGTCTGGTGCCATGGCGCCGGTCCCACCTTCCCGCCGCATGCGCTGGCGATGCTGGCCGATCGTTACGCCAAGGCCGCCCGAGGACACTTCCAGACCATGTAACCGCGGCCGGCGCCATGACCGGCAATAATCGCCGGTCGGTATTGGAGCCTCTCCAAAGTGATCCTAAAGTAGAGCTACTTCCCGCCTACCTCCCGATGCGTTACCCACTTGGCCAAGTGGAACGTGCAGCGGGACGGGAACATGACTACTCTTTCCGGAGTCGTGGTGAGCCAGCTTGGTACAGCCGAGCAGCTCTTGTTGTGGGCGCTGCGGCAGCGGCGGGCCGACTGTGGCGCCACGACGCCCGAGCTGGTCCAGGGCTTCCTCCTCGCCTGTGGGCTGGCCGGTGTCGAGCCGGCGCTGGGCAGCTTCGAGCGGCTGTTCGATACGCTCCACCATCATGGAGAGTGCAGCCTGGGCCCGCTTCGCTGTGCCGTGGTGAGCCGGGACGAGGCCACCTGCCTGGCGCTGCTGGCGGCAGCCCAGCAGCGCCAGAGCTTACGGCCGGGGCGTCTTGCCGCAGAGCTCGTGGGGCCGACACGCGCCCCCGCTCTGATCGCCGACGCGCAGCGGCTGGCCGACGCCCTGACCCGCGCCGGTCACCGCTTGGCGCCGCCGCTCAGGCCACGAGCAGCGATGCCGACCGTGCACTGACATCCCGGGCCGTACAGCGCCCCAGGTCGCGCTGGATCCTCGTGCTGGACGGCTTGGCCTTCAGCCGTGGTGCCAGCAGGCCTCGGGCCAGCGACCACTGGCGGTCGCGAATGGCGGCTTCGATCAGCGTCAGGTCGAGCAGGTCGCGCTGGGCGGCACTGCCCGTCATCAGCCGCTGGTGCGGTCGCATGGCCAGGAGCAGGTCGACCGCGGCTCCGTAGGCGCGGTGAGCGAAAGCTGTCATCGCCTGTGCCGCCGGCAGGCCGACGAGCCGCGCCATCGTGGCACGATCCCCGCTACCGACAGCCTGCTCCTCGAGCGAGCGCAGCAGTTCCCGGAGCGCGAAATCACGTCCCGCCGCGGCCAGCGCCACCGCCAGATGCACGTCGTCGAAGACATGCACGCGGGTCAGGGTATGCGCCACCATGCGGTCGGCGAGCTCGTTCCAACGCTCGGCCACATCCACGCCGGCCAGATGCAGGCGCCAGAGCAAGGCCGCAGCGTCGCACAGATTGAGCATGATGCTGCGCCGCCCGGGACGGAGCAGGCGGTCATAGACCGCAAGCGCGGCGGCCGGGTCGTCCCGATCGACATGATACAGCGTCAGGTGCCAGGCGTTGTGCACGGCGAAGTAGCAATCGGCGCCCCACTCACCTTCTCGTTCCTCGTACCAGGCGATGCCTTCCGCATCACGGCCCTGCATCTCCAGCACATGGCCGACCGCGTGGATGCCCCACACGTCCTTGGGATTGCGGCCCACCGCGGCACGGGCCAGCGCTTCGGCCTCCGTATAGGCACCGGCCTCCTCGAGGCCGAACGCCAGCATCGACTGGACGAAGCCGAAACCCGGCAGGTCGCGACTCCAGTGGCGCATGGCCAGTGCCGGGCGCGCCTCAAGGGCGGCGCCGGCACCACTGAAGAAGTCGGCCTGGTGGGCGAACATCAACGCCAGGAGATCGCGCGGATGGACGGCCAGGATGGCGTCGAACGCCCGGCTTGAGCGGACGAAATCACCTCGGGCCCACGCCCTGGCGGCAGCCAGATGCAGGCGCTCGCGCTCGTTGGCCCGTGCTGCCAGCCCCTCCGCGGCAGCTAGGCTCACCGCGGCCTTGGCGCCGAAGCCCGGCTGCAGGGCGAACAGAAAGACATAGGCGCGGAGCAGATGACCCAGCATCAGCTGCGGATCGACGGCCAGGGCGGCCTCGATCTTCCCGACCGGATCGCCGCTGTACCCCAGCACATCGGTCAGCGCCGCTTCGAATCGCTCAGTCGAGCCGGCGTCTCCCGCCGTCATCGGCTCGCCACGGGGATCTGTGATCAGCATCGAAGCCCTCCGGGCCGTTTGTTCGCGATCCGAGGCTCGCAGACTGGCTTCGCCGACCCAACCCACAACGCTGTGATGGTGGCGTGATGGCCGAACGGTTGGCCGATTGACAAGTCGGCACTCTTGGCGCAGTTCCTTAATGCGTAGTCGCGATGCGACAGCTTGGCATGATTTCTGCTTTTGCCACAATAACTGTTCGGCGGAAGCGATGCTTGAGTAGCTGGATACCGCGCCACCAGTCTCACCTGCGAGATCAACCAGCAATGAACTATTTCTTGCAGCAACTAGTCAACGGGGTGACGCTGGGTTCCATGTATGGGCTGATCGCCATCGGCTACAGCATGGTTTACGGCATTATCGGCATGATCAACTTCGCTCACGGCGAAGTCTACATGATCGGTGCATTTCTCACGATCATCGTCTTCACGCTGCTGGGCATGATCGGCCTGACGTGGGTGCCGTTGGCGCTGCTGACCGTGCTGATCGTCGCCATGCTGGTCACCGCTACTTATGGCTGGGCGATCGAGCGGCTGGCCTATCGCCCCTTGCGCGGCTCGTTCCGGCTGGCGCCGCTGATCTCCGCCATCGGCATGTCGATCTTCCTGCAGAATTTCGTGCAGATCGCGCAAGGTGCCAACGTCAAGCCATTGCCGCCCAAGATCTCGGGCGGCTTTGTCTTCGGCGAGGGCAGCGGCTTCACGGTTCAGATTGGCTACACGCAGATCTTCGTGATCGCGCTGACGCTGGTGCTCATGACCGGCTTTTCGCTGCTGATCGCGCGCACGCCGCTCGGCCGCGCGCAACGAGCCTGTGAGCAGGATCTGAAGATGGCAGGCCTGTGCGGTGTCAACGTCGATCGGACGATCTCGCAGACCTTCGTCATGGGTGCGGCACTGGCCGCCGTGGCCGGCATGATGGCGGCGCTCTATTACGGGGTGGTCGATTTCTTCATCGGCTTCCTCGCCGGCACCAAAGCTTTCACCGCGGCAGTTCTGGGTGGCATCGGCTCGATCCCCGGCGCCATGCTGGGCGGGATGGTGCTGGGTCTGGTCGAGGCATTCTGGTCTGGCTATTTCAGCATCCAGTACAAGGACGTTGCAGCCTTCGGCATTCTGGTCGTCGTGCTGATCTTCCTGCCCACGGGCCTGCTGGGACGGCCCGAGATCGAGAAGGTCTGAGCGATGGCCAGCTCCGCCACGGTGGCCGCGAGCCGCACCGACTCCTATGCCCCAGCGCTGAAGGAAGCGCTGCTCGCCGCCATGGTGACATTCGTCATGCTGGCGCCCCTCATCGGCATGCGGACCGCCAGCGGCCCGACCGGCATGACGCTGGAGTTTCACTTCGGCTTCGTCTTTGTGGCGACCGCCATCGTCTTCGTGGGACGGCTGCTGCTGATCGCCTGGGGTGCGCGCTCGAGCGCGCTGGCCGCACCGTCGGTCGGGCTCGCCCGCGTCGGTTCCTTCGTCGCGGCGCGCTCCTGGTGGCTGGGTGCCTTCGGCCTGATCTTCGCGTTCGCCCTGCCGTTTCTGCCCTTTTCCAATCGCTACGTGGTCGACATCGCCACCACCGTGCTGATCTACGTCATGCTCGGTTGGGGCCTCAACATTGTCGTCGGCTTGGCCGGCCTGCTCGACCTCGGCTATGTCGCGTTCTACGCGGTCGGCGCTTACTCCTACGCGTTGTTCGCGCAGACCTTCGGTCTCGGGTTTTGGACCTGCCTGCCGCTTGCAGGCCTGCTGGCGGCGAGCTTCGGTGTGATGTTGGGCTTCCCGGTCCTGCGGCTGCGCGGCGACTATCTGGCGATCGTGACCCTGGGCTTCGGTGAGATCATAAGGATCGTGCTGCTGAACTGGTACGAGGTCACCGGCGGGCCCAACGGCATCTCCAACATCCCGCGCCCGAGCTTCTTCGGCATGGCCTTCGACCGCTCGCCACCCGACGGCGAGATCGCCTTTCACCAGTTCTTCAACATCAGCTTCTCGAGCCAGCATCGGATCATCTTTCTCTACTTCCTGATCCTGCTGCTGGCGCTGCTGACGAACTTCGTGGTGCTGCGGCTGCGCCGTCTGCCGATCGGGCGAGCCTGGGAGGCACTGCGCGAGGACGAGATCGCCTGCAAGGCATTGGGCATCAACCCGACCAACACCAAGCTTACCGCCTTCGCCCTTGGCGCTATGTTTGGTGGTTTCGCCGGCTCGTTTTTCGCTACCCGCCAGGGCTTCATCAGCCCCGAGAGCTTCACCTTCATCGAAAGTGCCACCATCCTGGCGATCGTCGTGCTCGGTGGGATGGGGAGCCAGATCGGCGTCGTGCTCGCGGCCACCCTGCTCGTGGTGTTGCCGGAGATGGCCCGCGGCTTCGCGGAGTATCGTATGCTGGCGTTCGGCGCCGCCATGGTGGCGATCATGGTGTGGCGCCCTGGGGGCCTGCTCGGCCGGCGCGACCCGACCATCCTGCTGCACGGGTCAGGGAGCGGGGGGAAGGCCGCATGAGCATCGCGCCCATTCTCGAGGTCGAGCATCTGACCATGCGGTTCGGTGGCTTGGTCGCGGTCAACGACCTCAACTTCGTCGCCGCGCAACGCGAGATAACGGCGATCATCGGCCCGAACGGCGCCGGCAAGACGACGGTCTTCAACTGCCTGACCGGATTCTATCGGCCGACAGTCGGGCAGCTGACCTTTCATGGCAAGAACGGTCCCGCCCTGCTCGAGCGGATCGACGGCTTTCGTATCCCACGCGAGGGCCTCGCCCGCACCTTCCAGAACATCCGTCTGTTCGCGGCCATGACGGCGCTCGAGAACCTGATCGTGGCGCAGCACAACCGCCTGATGAAGGCGTCCGGTTACAGCGTCATGGGGCTCTTGGGCCTGGGCCTCTACCGCCAGGCCGAACGGGAAGCGATCGACCTCGCCAAGTTCTGGCTCGACCGCACCGGGCTCACCGCCAAGGCCGACTGGAACGCGGGCTCGCTACCCTACGGCGACCAGCGCAAGCTCGAGATCGCACGTGCGATGTGTACCCAGCCGCTGCTCCTGTGTCTCGACGAGCCGGCCGCAGGGCTCAACCCGCGCGAGACGGCCGATCTGTCCCAACTCCTGCTGGGCATCCGCGAGGAGCAGGGCTTGGCCATCATGCTGATCGAGCACGACATGGGCATGGTGATGCGGATCTCCGACCACATTGTCGTGCTGGACTATGGCCGCAAGATCGCCGACGGGCCGCCTGAAGCGATCCGCAGCGATGCCGCCGTGATCAAGGCCTATCTTGGCGAGCCCGAGGACGAGGCACTGCCACCTGAAGTGGCCGCCGACCTCGCCGTCGAGGGAATGCCATGATGCTGCGGCTGGAGGACGTCCACACCTACTACGGCAACATCGAGGCCCTCAAGGGCGTCACCGTCGATGTCGAGCAGGGTCAGATCGTCACCATCATCGGCTCCAACGGTGCCGGCAAGTCGACGCTGCTGATGACCATCTGCGGCAGCCCCAAGGCGTCCAAGGGCCGGGTCATCTACGAAGGCCGGGACATCACGCGGTTGGCGACCTACGACATCGTCAATCTCGGCATCAGCCAAGCCCCGGAAGGCCGGCGTATATTCTCACGGATGTCCGTGCTCGAGAATCTGCAGATGGGTGCCGTACCCAGCAAGGGGCGCTGGTTCGACGAGGATGTCGAGAAGGTGTTCACCCTGTTCCCGCGGCTGAAGGAGCGTCTGCATCAGCGCGGTGGCACGCTTTCGGGAGGCGAGCAGCAGATGCTGGCCATCGGCCGGGCGCTGCTCGCCCGGCCCAAGATGCTGCTGCTCGACGAGCCATCGCTGGGTATCGCACCCATCCTCGTCCAGCAGATCTTCAAGGCCATCGTCGAGATCAATCGTACTCAGGGCCTGACCATCCTGCTGGTCGAGCAGAATGCCTATCAGGCGCTGAAGATCGCCCATCGCGGCTATGTTCTGGCCACCGGCCGCATGGTGATGTCGGGCACGGGCCAGGAGCTGCTGGCCAACCCGGAAATCCGCACGGCCTATCTCGAGGGTGGCCACTGAGCATGGACACGCTGACGACGCTGTTGGGCACCACACCGGCCGTCTTCATTGGCCTGACCGTGATCCTGGTAGGTGGAGCGGCCATCCTCACCGGCCGCGCGATCGGCAGCAACTGGAAACCCGCGAGCCAAGTGATCGCCGCCTGCTTCGGTCTCGCACTGGTCGACCGGTTCTTGATCTATGCCCTGTTCCAGGGCACGCTCGTGAGCTTTTGGGGCATTCTCGTCCACTATGTCGTGCTGGCGGCGATGGGCTTGGCCGCGTGGCGCATCGCCCGCGTCAGCAAGATGGTGGGCCAGTACCCGTGGCTCTACGAGCGGACCTCACCTTTCGCGTTCGCCGAGCTACGGAAGAATTGACGCGTCGCAAAGGTTGACCGGCGACGTGGAATGCAGCTTGTCAATATGCTGGTCCAGCACGGATAATCGGGCATGAGCGGCGAAGGCGGGAGCCGGGTGCGCGGGCCGTCGGCCGAAACGAAGCAACGCTAAGGAATGATCCATGCGTCGTATGACCACAGCGCTCTTGGGTGCATCGGCACTGGCAGTGCTCGGCGGCAGTGCCGCCTGGGCCGACATCACCATCGCGACCGCCGGCCCGATGACCGGGCAGTATGCGGTATTCGGCGAGCAGATGAAGCATGGCGCCGAGATGGCGGTGAAGGACATCAACGCCAAGGGCGGCGTCAACGGCGAGAAGCTGGTGCTCGAGGTCGGTGACGACGCCTGCGACCCGAAGCAGGCCGTTGCGGTGGCCAACCAGTTCGTCAACAAGGGGGTCAAGTTCGTGGCCGGGCATTTCTGCTCGGGCTCGTCGATCCCAGCCTCGCAGGTCTACAACGAGGAAGGTATCCTTCAGATCTCGCCTGCCTCGACCAATCCCACTCTGACCGAGCAGGGCTTCGACAACGTCTTCCGCACCTGCGGCCGTGACGACATCCAAGGCCAGTATGCCGCCAACTATGTCGTCGACAACAAGGTCGCGACGAAGATCGCCATCCTTCACGACAAGACCGCCTACGGCAAGGGTCTGGCCGACGAGTTCAAGAAGGAGCTCAACGCTCGTGGCGTCGAGGAGGTGATGTACGAGGCCATCACCGCCGGCGACAAGGACTTCACGGCGCTGATCACGAAGCTCAAGGAAGCCGGCGTCGAGCTGATCTATCTCGGTGGCTACCATACCGAAGCCGGTCTGATCACACGTCAGGCGCACGAGCAGGGCCTGAGCGCCAAGATGATGTCCGGCGATGCGCTGGTCGACAAGCAGTACTGGGAGATCACTGGGCCGACCGGCGAGGGCACCCTCATGACCTTCGCCCCGGACCCGCGCAAGTCGCCAGCCGCCTCGGAGGTCGTGGCCGAGTTCAAGAGCAGCGGCTACGATCCCGAAGGCTACACGCTCTACACCTACGCTGCCATCCAGGCCTATGCCGACGCGGTCACCAAGGCCGGCTCGACCGACGTCGAGGCGGTAGCCGAGGCTCTGCGTGACGGCAGCTACGAGACGGTGCTGGGCACCTTGGCCTTCAACGACAAGGGCGACGTCAAGGAGCCCAAGTACGTCATGTATGTCTGGAAGGACGGCAATTACGGCGAGCTCTGAGTCGCGAGGGGCCGCACCGCGATGGGAATCGGGCCTTCGGGCCCGATTCTCGTTTGGAGGCGCTGCGGAGCACGATCACCGGGCGGCCTCGGCTGGGCAAGCACCGGAATTTCCGCCATACCCGTAGCCGTGCCGTGCATCGAGCGGCCGGGAGATCTGACGTGCCGATCGTCAATCGCATAGCCGAGTACCAGGATGAGCTGACGGCGTGGCGGCGCCACCTGCACGAGCACCCGGAACTGGGTTTCGAGGAGGTGGTGACGTCGGCGTTCGTGGCCGAGAAGCTGCGTGCCTTCGGCGTCGATGAGGTGCACACGGGAGTGGGCCGTACCGGCGTCGTGGCGGTGATTCACGGCAGCGCCGGAGGTCGACGGATCGGTCTGCGGGCGGACATGGACGCGCTTCCGATCCAGGAAGAGACGAGCCTGCCCTGGGCCTCGAAGTCGGCCGGCAGGATGCATGCCTGCGGTCATGATGGCCACACCACGATGCTTCTCGGCGCCGCCAAGTACCTGGTCGAGACGCGCAACTTCGCCGGCACGGTCTATCTGATCTTCCAGCCGGCCGAGGAGGGCGGCGGCGGTGGCCGCGTGATGGTTGGCGACGGCCTGTTCGAGCGCTTTCCAGCCGAGCAGGTGTTCGGTCTGCACAACTGGCCTTATGCCCCGACCGGCAGCTTTGCGATGTGCAAGGGGCCGGCGATGGCGTCCTCCGACGAGTTCACGATCGAGCTTATCGGCACGGGCTGCCATGCCGCCTGGCCGCATCTCGGACGTGACCCGGTCGTCGCGGCGGCGGCACTGGTACAGTCGCTGCAGGCACTCGTGTCGCGTGAGGTCGACCCGGTCGACAACGCCGTGATCTCGGTGACCCGAATCGCCGGTGGTGAAGCCTACAACATTGTGCCGGAGCGGGTCGAGCTTTGGGGGACCATCCGGACATTCCGCGAGGAGACACGTGCCCGGCTGGTGCGTCGCGTGGCGCAGGTCGCCGAGGGTGTCGCCGCGGCGCACGGCCTCGAGGTGCGCGTCCGGATGGTGGAGGGCTACCCCGCCACGGTGAACACTCCTCGCGAGGCGCTGCTGGGCGCCGACGCTGCCGCCGAGATCGTGGGCGAGGCCCAGGTCGAGCGTGACCCGCCGCCCTGCATGGGCTCGGAGGATTTCGCCTTCATGCTGCAGCAGCGCCCGGGCAGCTACATCTGGATGGGTACCGGTGCCGACGGGCCTGACCGGCAGCTGCACAGCCCCTATTATGATTTCAATGACGAGGCCCTGCCCTATGGGGTCAGCTACTGGGTCCGGCTGGTCGAGCGCCTGCTGCCCAAGGCCGCATGACGGAAGCGCCGACGCCCCCGCAGGCGGGCGCCTACGGCGCCATCTACGCCGATCCGCCATGGCGCTTCTCGACCTACTCGGACAAGGGCAAGGGGCGCAGTGCCGAAGCGCACTACGACTGCATGAGCCTGCCCGAGATCAAGGCGATGCCGGTCGGCAACTGGGCGGCTCCCAATGCCGCTCTGTTTCTTTGGGCTACCGACCCCATGCTGCAGCACGCCATGGAGGTGATGATGGCGTGGGGGTTCAAGTACAAGACAGTGGCCTTCTATTGGGTGAAGCTCAACAAGGGCCGGGAAAGCATGTTCCTGACCCCTAGGGACTTTTTCACCGGCATGGGCTTTTGGACGCGCGCCAACCCGGAAATGTGCCTTCTCGGCACCCGGGGTCATCCCAAACGGCTGCATACCGATGTCCAGAAGCTGCTGCTAGCGCCACGCCGCGAGCATTCCCGCAAGCCTGAGGTCGCGTATGAGCGGATCGAGCGTCTGGTGGGTGGCCCATATCTGGAGCTGTTCGCGCGTGCCGCGCAACCGGGCTGGGACCGGCTCGGCAACCAGACGTCGCTGTTCGACGACGGCCCGGTGCGGACGCGACGGCGACCGTCGCGGGAACCGTCGTCGAAACCCGCAAATTAACCGTGACGCGGATTCCGCCTTCCCTTGATCATCCCCAGGGATGCAAAAGGTAGAAGATCCGCGGTTTACCTGCATGCCGGAGGCGTTAAGATCATCTTAAGCAGCGTCTTGGCAGGACGGCGGTCGACATGGCGAGAGAGCGTTATCCCGGCGAGCGGCGCGGCCTCAGCCTCTTCCTTGAGGATCTTCGGCAGGCGGCTGCGCGGGTGTGCGGGGCAGAATCGATCCTGGCCTACGCCATTCGCCGTGCCCTGCGCAGCGGCGATCTCGACCACCTCCGGCACGCGCGAATGATCTTCAATCATCTGCCGCGAGAGCAGCGGCGCGAGCTGTCGGCTGCCTGCGTCGTCCGCGGTGGCGAGAGCCGGCCCGCCGCGCATCAGCTGCTCGAACGCTACAGCCAGCGTACTCCCGCGCCGTTCATCTCGTTCGAGAGCACGGGTGATGCGGCACCGGACCGCACGGCCAGCGTCTCACTGACCCATGAGCTGTTGCCGGCCAGTCCTGTGCGGGTCATGGTGAGTCCAGGCACGCTGCCACGCTCGGCGGCCGGCGACCTGCGTCGGATCGCCGCCATGATCGAACGTGACCGGCGCCTGCTGTCCGAACATTACTGGCGCCGGGGTGATGCCAGAACCGACGAAGAGGAGCCGCCTCAGGCCCCGAAATCTTCGTCGTAGGCCGGCATCGACGGCTGCGGCGGCTGCGTCCCGCCCCCGTCCTTGCCCTGCTCCATCTTGGCCCTGAGCACGGCATCGTCGAGCTCGATCTGCCCACATAGGCCGAGCAGCACAGGATCGCGCGGCCGGATCTCCTGGCTCTTCCAATGGGTCCTGTCGCGCACGGCCTGCACCGTAGCCTTGGTAGTGCCCAACAGCTTGCAGACCTGCTGGTCGTTCAGCTCGGGATGGTGGCGCAGCAGCCAGGCTATCGCGTCGGGACGGTCCTGGCGCTTGGACAGCGGCGTGTAGCGCGGCTCCTTGCGCTTGGGCGGCTTGACGTCCGAGGCGATCGAGCGGAGCAGCTTCAGCCTTGCCTTGGGGTCGGCCTCGGCGCGCTGGATCTCGGGGCGGGTAAGCATGCCCGCGCCAACCGGATCGAGCCCCCGGACTCCGGTCGCCACCTCACCGTCGGCAATCCCCTTCACCTCGAGCGCATGCAGGCCGCAGAAATCGGCGATCTGGTCGAACGTCAGGCTCGTGTTCTCGACCAGCCAGACGGCCGTGGCCTTCGGCATCAAGGGGCGGTCCATGCGATACTCCCGGAAAGTCGACGCGACGCAGGCAGCTAATATGAGCCCCCGCAGTTAGGCTTGGCGGCCGGTGCCGTCAAGCCACGGAGCCGGCACTAGCCGGGTTTCGCCACGGGCTGCCGGGCATTGTCACCTGATGCGGCCCTGCTGGCGGTCTCGGGGGCCTTCCCGAGCTCCCGCGCTGCCGGTACCACCCGCACCGGGTGGCGGGAGCTGCGTTGGGCGTCACCCCTAATCGTATCCCGGTATGTATAACTGCGCGGACCGTTGCGGCGCCGAGCCGAGGGCGATTGGCGTCGAAGCCCGCAGAAACAATGACGATTGACGCGCTGCCAGCCGCCTTCCTCAACCCACAATTGACCTATTGGATAGAAAAATAACCTTGAGCCATTGTGATGCTCTCGGTAGCTGTGCGTCATATCAAGCAATGGAGGAACTAAATGTTCAAAATAATATCGGGTTTGTTCGGACTATCACTTCTCATGAGCGCAGCTGGCGCCAACGCGGCGGATGTTCCCGCAAATAGGAATACAAAATCTGTGCTACCAAAGGGGGCCGGTGGACTGATCGGACAGTTTGAAAAACTGCTCGACGCAGATTGGCATAAATTTCCGATCAAGAAAGGTGATCAT
>JAPJRA010000012.1:14172-18746 GCA_030824835.1 Geminicoccaceae bacterium
TGAATTTACCGCCGGCGCGAGCGCAGATCGCTTTATCGGCGTCAAGTTGGAACGTCTCTACGACGGCGCAACGCTGCCCGTCTCCTACCGGATCATCGCGACCAAGGAATGTGACAATACCATCAAGACGAATTGTACCGCCAGTGTGAACGAGGTGAAGCAAAGCAGCTTTGCTTGGTATGAGGACCGTGACTGGTGGAAAATTCCTGTTAAGGTCGGGCAACGTTACCGCGTTACCTTGAACGCAGCCATGAGCGATCGCTACATCGACGTGATGACGAATGTCGGCACCTACCAGGTCGGTGACTCGAGAGTGGTGGACTTCACCGCCGCGTACACCGGGAATTATTTCATGAATTTCTATGCCTACGGTGGCGTGCCAGGGGCCCCTTACAGTTTCATCGTCTCGCCCCTCTAACCTGATCCGTCAGATACCATTGCCGCATGGCAGCGGGCGCGCAGCGAAAAGCTGCGCGCCCGCTGCGCCCCGATACTGACCGGGCTCCAGGTCTCGGCACGCTACTCCTTCACCGGCACGGTGTAGTTCAGCGCCAGTCTGCCGCCGTCGATATAGACCGTCTGTCCGGTGATGTAGCTGGCCTCGTCGCTGGCGAGGAAGAGGACCAGCCTTGCGACCTCGTCCGGCTCGCCCGTGCGGCCCAACGGCGTGCGGGAGAGGATCCGGCGGCGAGCCTCGTCGCTGTCCATCACCACCTTGAGGATGTCGGTCATGATCGACCCCGGTCCCACGGCGTTGACCCGGATGTTGCGGTCGGCCAGGGCCACGGCCATGACCTTGGTCAGCTGGTTGAGGCCTCCCTTGCTGACGGCGTAGGGGACCTGGTTGGGGATGGCCACCACCGCGTTACATGACGACATGTTGACGATCGCCCCGCCGCCACCCGCCACCATCGCCCGGGCGGCGGCCTGGCCGACCAGGAACGCGCCCTTCAGGTTGACGCGCAGCACCGCATCGAAGTCGGCCTCCGTCAGGTCGAGAAAGTCGGCGGCCTTGATCACACCGGCATTGTTCACCAGGACGTTCAGGCCACAGGCCCACTCCAGGGTGGCATCGATCAGCGCCCCGGCCTCGCGGGCGTCACCGACGTCGGTGCGCACGAAGCGCGCCCTGCCGCCGCCATCCGCTATCTCGGCCGCCAGCGCCTCGCCCGCATTCTCGGCGAGGTCGGCGATGACCACGGCTCCGCCTTCGGCGGCAAAGGCCCGTGCGCAGGCGCGGCCGATTCCGCTCGCTCCGCCGGTGACGATGATCGTCTTGCCCTGAAACCGCATCCCGTTCCTCCAGCCGCTGGCGCTCCACCGGTCTAGCACCGGAAGGTTAGATGGTCAGCGACGGACGCGCCCTGGCGGCCGATGCCAGACCAGCAGGGCGCGGGCGGAATGCCGCGGGTCAGTTGTCGTCGTTGTCGTCGGGACCCGGTCCGGGCCCGGGGCCTGGGCCGCGGCCGTGGCCTCGATGCGGCCGCCGCAGTTCGTCGGCCGTGAGCGCACCATCGCCGTTGCGATCACGGTCACGGACAATGTTCTCGAAGCGGACCGTGAATTCCTCGACGGTGATGGCACCGTTGCCGTCGGCATCGTTGAACTGGAACTGCCGCACCATCATCGGCCGCATCGCGTCCATCCACAACACCTGATACTCTTCCAGGCTCAGCACGCCGTCTTTATTGACGTCGTACTTCGCGATCTGGGCCTTTCGCGCGGCGTCGATCTCGGCCTGGGTGACCTTGCCGTCCTTGTCGGTGTCGAAATTGTCGATGAGGTTCATCGGCCCCATCCCACGCGGACCACCGGGGCCGTGCGGCCCGCAGCCCCCGCCGGCCATGGCCACCGTGGTGCCGAGGAGCGTCACGGCGCCCAGGGTGGCGGCCGCGACGAGCGTCTTTCGTATCGGATGCATGCTTGACCTTTCGTTCGTTGACGGCACCAGAAGAGCCGGCAATTCTGCCAGGAATATGTCGTCGGCACGCCCGAATTGTCGCCAACTGCACCTCGGCCCCCGATCTGCGACAGTCCGTTACAAATCCCCGCTGCGGGCTCGGCCCTGCCGCCGCATATTGGGGCCATGGCATGGAACTGACGGCAGCATGGGCGAACCTCCCCACCTCCTGGTCGTGGATGATCACCGCGAGATCCGCGACGCATTGTCCAAGTACCTGACCAAGCACGACTATCGCGTCACCAGCGCGGACAGTGCGGGCGCGGCGCGACGTGTCCTCGACGGCAGCCGGATCGACCTTGTCGTGCTGGACGTCATGATGCCCGGCGAGGACGGCCTCTCGCTCTGCCGCCATATACGGGCCAAGAGCGAGGTGCCGATCATCATGCTGACGGCAATGGCCGAGGAGACCGATCGCGTTGTCGGCCTGGAGCTCGGTGCGGACGATTATGTCACCAAGCCGTTCAATCCACGCGAGCTTCTGGCTCGCATCAAGGCGGTCCTGCGTCGCGCCCACAGCCTGCCGCCCCAGCCCGAGCAGCCGACGGCACGGCAGCTCCGGTTCGACCGCTGGACCTTCGACGTGGCCCGGCGCGAGCTGATGGCCGAGGATGGCGTCGCGGTGCCGCTCAGCACCGGCGAGTTCCTGCTGCTGGGTGTGTTTCTCCGGCGGCCGGGGATGGTGCTGACCCGCGACCAGCTGCTCGACCTCACTCGTGGCCGCGAGGCGGTCGTGTTCGACCGCAGCATCGACAATCAGGTCAGCCGGCTGCGCAAGAAGATTGAGCTGGACCCACGCCGACCACAGCTGATCAAGACCCATTGGGGTGGCGGCTACAGTTTCGCCGCGGAGGTGACGGAAGGTTGAGACGCCCGTGGCCTGCGAGTCTTGCCAGCCAGATCGTGCTGATCGTCCTGGTGGCCCTGGTCGTCGGGCAGGGCCTGAGCCTGCTGATCTTCGCCGACGAGCGTCGCGCGGCGCTGCGCGCGGCCGGCCGCGAACAGATGCTGGCTCGAACGGCGGGGCTGGTGCGGCTGCTGGATGAGACGCCTGCCGAGCTGCATGAGCGCATCCTGGCGGCGAGCAGCGGCGGCATGGTCCACTTTCGGAGCGACGATCGAGGGTCGGTCGCCGACACCGAGCGCTGGCATGCGCACAACCGCTTGGCCCGACAGCTCGCCCAGCTCCTCGACGGCAATGCTGGGCGGCCAGTGCTGGCCGAGTTCAGCGACGGCAGGCATCTCGCCAACGTTGTCGGCTTCGAACCGCTCGACACGAGGACCGGCCGACCCCGCTACTGGCGGCCACCGCCAGGGCCCGGGACGCTCGAGCTCGCGGTGCAGCTGGCGGACGGGAGCTGGCTCAATGCAACGATGGCCGGGGGGCCACCGCCGGCATGGGCCCTGCCCAACCTCGTGACCCTGACCTTCACCGCGGTGCTGGTCGGCATCGGCGTCGTGCTCGCGGTGAGGCGGCTGACGCGGCCGCTGACGCGGCTGGCCGCAGCCGCCGAGGCCCTGGGACGCGGAGAGGCCCCGGAACCGCTCGACGAGACCGGGCCGGCCGACATCCGCCGCACCGTGCAGGCCTTCAATCGCATGCAGGCCCGGCTTCGCCGGTTCGTCGACGATCGCACCCGCATGCTGGCGGCGATCAGCCACGACCTGCGCACCCCGATCACCTCCCTGCGCCTGCGCGCCGAATTCATCGACGACGAGGAGACCAAGGAACGCATGCTGACGACTCTCGACGAGATGCAGAAGATGGTCGAGGGTACCTTGGCCTTCGCGCGTGAGGAGTCGGCAAGCGAGGCGACCCGCATCGTCGACCTGGCGGCGCTGATCGACAGCACCGTGCTGGATCTGGCCGATCTCGGCGCGGACGCGGAATTCACCAGCCCAGGCAAGTACGCCTATGCGTGCCGACCCCTGGCGCTGCGCCGGGCGCTGCGCAATCTGATCGAGAATGCCGTCCGCTACGGGCACCGGGCGCGGCTGACCATGGTCACGGGCGCCGACGAGGTGCGCATCGTCATCGACGATGATGGTCCGGGCATCCCGCCGGCCATGTTCGGACGTGTGTTCGATCCGTTCGTGCGGCTGGAGGATTCGCGCTCGCCGGAGACCGGCGGGATCGGCCTCGGACTGGCGATCGCCCGCTCGATCGTTCGCAGTCACGGTGGCGACATCCGGCTGCGCAACCGGGACGAGGCAGGCCTGCAGGTTACGGTTACATTGCCGCGGGCAGAGGCAAAGCCGGTAACCTGAGCGCGCCCCGCCCGGCTCAGCCGGCCTTCGCGATAGCGCGACGCTGGCGCAGCTCGTCCGCGGAAAGCGCACCGTCCTTGTCGATATCGCGGCGGCGGACGAGTTCGGCAGAGCGTCGCTTCAGCTCGCCCACGGTGACGCTGCCGTCGCCTTCGAGGCGGACCCATTCGTGGCTCTTGGTGTACTTCAGATCGGCGGGAACGTTGGACATGGAACTCTCCTTAAGTTGAATGTGAATTCTGATTGCTGAAATCGGGATGAATCAGGCCACGGCCTTGCCGTGACGGGCGAAAACGGGTTTGACTACCTGGGCGTTGAGCAGCTTGCCGCGGATGTCCACCTGCAC
>JAPJRA010000580.1 GCA_030824835.1 Geminicoccaceae bacterium
ATCGACGACGTGGTCGACGTGATCGACGAGGAGGCCGAGGACGACATCTTGAAGCTGGGCGGCGTCAGCGCCGACGACACCTACGTGCCGACGCTCCAGACCAGCCTCAAGCGGCTGCCGTGGCTGGGCATCAATCTGTTCACGGCGCTGATGGGCGTGTTCGTGATCACCCAGTTCGAGGGCACCATCGCCAAGTTGGTGTCGCTCGCGGCGTTGATGCCGATGGTGGCCGGCATGGGCGGCAATGCGGGCACGCAGGCCCTGACCGTGACGGTGCGGGCGCTGGCGGCGGGTGAGATCACCGGCGGCACCGCCTGGCGCGTCCTGCGCAAGGAGCTGGCCGTCGGCCTGGTCAATGGGGCGATCTTCCTCGTCGCCGGTGCTGCCCTGGCCTTCGCCTGGTTTCACGACCCGGTGCTGGCGGCGGTGTTCGGCACGGCGCTGATGATCAACCTGATCGTGGCCGCGGTGATCGGCACCACCGTGCCGCTGGCGCTGGAGCGGCTGGGCCAGGACCCGGCGGTGGCTTCCAGCGTCTTCCTCACCGCGATCACCGACGTGGTGGGATTCTTCGGTTTTCTCGGGCTGGCGACGCTCTTTCTCTTGTAGATCGTTAGGGGAAGCGGGCTACGTGCCAGCGCACGTGACCCGCCCCACTATCGGCGCGACCTGCCAGCCCGTCGCGAGCGGTCAGGCTGGACTATGCGTCGAAGCCATGTCGGTGGGCGAACACTCGGACCGATCTATGGATTGACGAACAGGTAGTCGACGCAGAGCCAGATCGGCGCGCCCCAGTTGATGTTGACCCAGATGCTGACGACCCCGGTGTTGGGTGCGACGTTATACAGTGTATATTTGGCTGCACCGATGAACTTACCGCCCGTGAGATCGCACTCACCGATCGATACGAAAGCCCTCGTGTTCTTCGTGAAGAATGGGCTGGTCAGATTGAGCTTCCAGTCACCGTTTTTCTGCCCCCAATTGACCCTGCTGGTGAAGCCGGTGCCCGAGATGAGCGTCGGGACGGCGGCGGCCCGTTGGCTCTGCGCCGACTTCAGCGCGAGCTCGGCCGTACTGAACGTCGTGGCGCCATTGGCGGATGTCGCCGCGCGAACCGACCCTGACAGCGGGGCAGCGACGATCAATGCGACAGCGGCTGCACCCAACAGCATCGACCTGAGATACTTCATGAGGATTACCTCCATGGCGCCGGGGCCGACCAGGGGCCGCGGCGCGTGCCCGACCATGCTGAATACCGAGCCGTCTCCTTTATGGGGGCCGAGCCGGCCCATCCGCTGGCGATCGAAGGTCGCATCAGGCGCGCGACTCCCCGTTGCCAGCTTGGCCGCCAGCCCATCGCGCGTGCTGCTCGCACCCGACGCGCCACGATCCTGACCTCGCCAGGGGCGCCCCGTTCGCGTTCAGTCGGCATTGCCTGAGCGCGCAGCGATTGAACGCCCCAGGCGTCATCTGGACGTCAGCGTCAGCGTGAATGCGGAGTCATACTCTTTGGTGTCATCGTCAAAAATGCGCTAGAAAGTTACGGTGCCTCGGTTTGCCGTATCTCGGCGTCAAGTCGAGCCCTGGATCGAAGTCATGACAAAACTTGCCGTCAATCTACTTGGTGGCTTCAAAATAGTCTGTTCTGAAGCTCGGACGGTTAACCTTGCGACACGCAAGGGCCGCCTGCTGTTTGCTTATCTCGCCCTCTCCATGGGCAAGCCGCAGCCGCGAGCCAGGCTCACGGCGCTGCTGTGGAGCGATCGGCCGGACCCGCAGGCCCGTGCCAGCCTTCGCCAGGAACTGCATGTGCTGCGCAGCAACCTGGCGCCGCTCCATGCCGGCGCGATCCTGACAGCGGAGGATAGCGTGGCCCTGGACCCTGCGGCGGTGGCCGTGGATGCGATCCTGCTGGAGCAGCTGGCCCGAAGCCGGGAGGTGGCGGCACTGCAACGTGCGGTGGCGCTCTACGCCGGTGACCTGCTCGACGGGATCGCCGTCAGGGACCCGATCGGCGAGGAATGGCTCCTGGCCGAGCGTCGGCGCGTGCGCGAGCTGGCGGTGACCACGGCCGAGACCTTGCTGACGCTCCAGCTGGCCGCCGGCAGCGACGACGCGGCGCTGGGCACGGCACGGCAGCTGTTGCGCCTGGACCCGCTCCATGAAGGCGCGCATCGTGAGCTGATGCGGCTGCTCATCCGGCAGGGACGGCGGAGCGCCGCCATCCGGCAATACGAGCAATGCCGCGAGGCCCTGCGGCGCGAGCTCGGCGTCGAGCCCGAGGCGGCGACCGAGCTGGTCTACCGCGACCTGCTGGGGCGACCGCCGGCATGAGCAGCCACCGGCTCAGGCCGTCTGCTGAGGCCCATCCGCCGGCTTGGTTGTCGAGGTGAGAAGGGATCGGCGGGGGGCCGCCCTGCCATGGATCCACCGCGGCGCGGTCCTCGCCCGTGGGGCCGGTCCTTTATACCAGGACTGATAACTGGACCGCTGGTAGCGACACTGCTGGGCGGACTCGCAACGCCCATGGCGAGCAACGATGCCCCGATGTATAGCGCACGCCTATACTTGCTATTGAGATTCGTGGATCGGTCTCTTCTCAGAGGTATCAATCAGTTATTCTTCGTAGTCAGGTTGTGCTCGTCAGCGAGCCATGCCGGTCGACGACGGCGAGAATACCGCGTGCCACTGATGCTTCAGCCTGGTGGCATTCGATTGGCCGGCAGGTGTGGATGCAGCGTTGGCTGAAAGACGTCGGCGCTGCGGCGATCTGCCGACGTCATGAAGGGTGCGTTAAATCTGCACGCGTGGCACTGTACTTAAGTGCGCAGAACGACTCGGTGGGGTCACCGACCGTGGGATTACTGCAAATTCTGTTGCTGGGCGGCTTCGAGCTGCGGCCTGCTTCGGGAGTTCCGATCGGGCTGTCGGCGCGGAAGTCGCGCCTGCTGCTCGCCTACCTCGCGCTGGCCAGGGGCCGCCCGCAGCCGCGCGGCAGGCTCGCCACGCTGTTCTGGGGCGACCGGGCCGAGCCGCAGGCCCGAGCCAGCCTGAGGCAGGAACTGCATGCGCTGCGGCAGGCACTGGCCGGTCACGAGCCGGGCGGTCTGCTGATCTCGACCGATGCCGTGGCGTTCGACCCGGCTGCTGCCGCTGTCGACGTGATGCTGTTTGAGGACCTGGCGACGCGCAGCGATGTGGAATCGCTGGAACGTGCCGCGGATCTCTACCGGGGCGACCTGCTGGAAGGGCTGACGACGCGCGAAGCCGGCATCGACGATTGGCTGGCTCGCCAGCGCCTTCGCTTGCGGAACCTCGCGGCGGGCACGTTGGCGAAGCTGCTTGAGTGCCGGATGGCCGACGGCAGGTCGGCCGACGCTGCCGCGACGGCGCGGCGGCTGCTGGCGCTCGACCCGGCGCAGGAGG
>JAPJRA010000581.1 GCA_030824835.1 Geminicoccaceae bacterium
GTGCAGGCGTGAGCTCAGCAAGCTCTATCAGGAGGCCCGGAGCGGCGCGTTGGACCCTCAGGCCGCCACAAGACTGGCGTCGATCGTCGCGCTGGTCGCGCGCCTCATTGAAGGCAGCGAGCTCGAACGACGCCTGGAGCGGCTGGAAACGACCATGGAGAACGAAAGATGAGCCGCCGCATGATCCGCCGCCGTCTCGACCGGCTCGAGCTGTGTGCCATGCAAGCCAGGGCGCCGAAGGCCACGGCCAAGATGGACCTGCCAGACTACGAGGCGATGACCGACGATGAGCTGCAGACCGCCTATGCCGACGCCGTGGCGGCCTATGAGGCCTCGCCCGAGGCGCTGGCCCACAGGGACTGGGTGACGACCCTGAGCGATGACCAACTCGTGGCGGCCTATCGAGATCGCCTTCACGAGGGCGATAGGCTGGCCTGACCGTCAGTTGCCACCACATGCCCTCTCCTGGATGGTGCGCTGTTCGCCCTGAACCGTGACGGGCGGTCCGGCTCGTCACGGACTTGAGAGATAATCGTGCACCGAAATTGCTTGATCTACCCTCGTCACGACTGATATTTTCGTGCACATTAATGTGAGGGTAAATCATGCGAGCCGTGGCATATCTCCGCGTATCGACCGATGAGCAGGCGGGTTTCGGCATCTCGCTCGCCGCGCAGCGCGCCCGGGTAGAGGCCTACGCCAGTCTATACGAACTCGAGCTCGTGGCGGTCGTGGAGGACGCAGGGCTGTCGGCCAAGACGCTTGACCGGCCGGGCCTCCAGCGAGCCCTCGCTACGCTAAAATCGGGCGAAGCCGAGGCCATCGTCGTGGCAAAGCTGGACCGCCTGACACGATCAGTTCGCGACCTGGGCGACTTGATCGACGGGCCCTTCGCCAAGGCCGCGCTGCTGAGCGTGGGCGAACAGATCGACACCCGCAGTGCCGGCGGTCGCATGGTGCTGAACCTGCTGGCCACCGTCTCGCAATGGGAGCGAGAGGTGATAGGCGAGCGCACCGCGGTTGCCATGCAGCACCTAAAAGCTCAGGGCCGGCGTGTCGGGTCGATTCCCTACGGTTACCGCCTTGCTGACGACGGCCAGCACCTGGAACCGGTTCCGGTCGAGCAGGCGGTTCTTGGTGAGGCCCGCGAGCTTCGCGCGGCCGGACTGAGCTTGCGCAAGGTGGCGGCAGAACTGGAACGCCGCGGGCACGTGAGCCGGAATGGTCGGCGGTTCGATGTTGCCCAGATCGCCCGGATGGTGGCCGCATGAAAAAGCGAGCCGTGATCGACCTACCCCGCGTCAAGGCGTCGCTATCCCGTCTCGACGACTTGGCCCGCGATCATCCGGCCGCATTCGACCCGGCACGCCTGCCCACAAGCGAACGGGAGCTGAAGGCCACGCTGGATCATGACACGTCAGCAAAGCGGCGAGCTGGCCGTCCGCGAGCTGAGGATCCGACAGTGACGGTTACCGCTCGCCTTCCCCAATCTGTCGTGGCGGACCTTGAGCACGTCCTGGCCCTGCGTCGGGCCGATGCGCCGCGGACGACGATGCAGCACCTGCTACGCGAGGCCGTTGGCAAGCTGATCGCTGGCGAGCAACGCAAGCGGCGGCGCGTACGTCCTTGATTGAGAGGCGGCATTCAGCCTGATCTGCACGTGCACCGTTCAGCCGTAGGCGCGGGCCGGCTGCACGTCGTCACCAACACCGTCAGCTAACGCCAGAGCGATATGGTAGGCGTCCTGAAGGCCCAGCCAGAAATCGGGGCTGGTGCCCAGTGCGCGGCCCAGGCGAATGGCCGTGTCGACGGTGATGGCGCGGCCGTGGCGCATGATGCCGGTCACGCGATTGACCGGGACATGCATGGCGTCGGCCAGCGCCGCCGGCCGGATGCGGCGAGCGGCCAGTGCGTCGGCCAGGAACTCGCCCGGTGACACGGGCTCGATCGTCTCGCCGGTCAGATCCAGGTCAGAGAAATCGACGAGGCCAGCGTCGACAGCAGCGCGAGTGATTGTCATGGCCGCTCCATATCAGCGATAGTGATTGTTGATCTCGACCTCGTAGGCGTCGCCAGCATCCCAGATAAAACACACGCGCCAGCTCCTGTTTGCGCGAATGCTATGCTGTCCGAGCCGATCACGCTTCAACGCCTCCAGGCTAAAACCAGCGCCTTTGAGGTCGCGCAGGGACTTCGCGCTATCCAGAGCCTTCAACGCCTTGTAAGCGGCCGCCGCGTCACCTTTGCCGATCCTCCTTGGCACCTCTTCTGCGAACACCGCGACCGTGAGGTTGTCGTGGAAGGTTTGGATCATGAAGTGACGTAGCGCGTAACTTACGTTACGTCAAGCGTAACCGCCCTTGGCGAGCGCTAGCGGCGCTAAGGTTGGGACGCAAACCGCTCGATCATTGCTAGCGCGCTCGTGACCGCGGTGGCCTCGACGCTATCGTCGATCAGTGTCCCGAAGCGCAACGCGCACCGAAGCTGCTCGATCACGCCTGCCAGGGTCTGCGCTGGTGTTTCCGCGATCCGACGCTCGATCACGTCCGCCGCTGCGGTGAGGCGATCCACAGTGTCATCGTCGGCGCCGCGCATCTGCGCGAAGAGCGCGGCGACCTGCGTCGACCAGATGGCATGCGGATCGACGATGAGCTCTGCCGACGTGATGACGGTCATTTTGAGGTCTCCAGGATGCGGGCGGCGCCGCCGGTCAGGATCGGCCGGGGTCGGGCCGCAGGGACCGCGGTAGCCGTGCCGTCGCGCTCGGCGCGGAGAGATAGGCGCCGCAGCTCTGCGTCGCGGGTGAGATCCGCCAAGCGTGGGACGCGGGTGTGGGGTGTGGTACGAAGGCTCTCAGCCTTGGGCATGGGTCACTTCCTTGCCGTGGGTTAGGGCCGGCTTGGTGTTACAGCATCAGGTCGGCCCGTTCGCATCAGGCGATGCGCGATCAGGCTGCTTCCAAACGCGTGGCACGTCAAGAATAAATATGCGCTTTGCAAATATTGCGCGTCGCGCATCTAATAATAATGAGGTTGCGCGACGCGCAATATCTTCTGTTATTAGTTAATTACACCGCTTGGAAGCCGAACGACGCCGAGTTCGGCAAGTTCATGTTGAGCCGCAGCAAGCACCCGGACAATAGCCGGCGCGTCGGCCGCCGGCACATAGGTCACCTCGGAGCCGTCGGCCCAACCGACTGTGAAAAGTTCACCTGCTGGCCCCCGGATCGCCGTGGCGATGGCGTCGCCGTCCTGAGCCAGGAGCGCCACGGCCTCGTTGTCGTAGCTGGCCGCGGGCAGCTGCTGAATGGCAACCTCGGCCATGATTCGCAGCTCGTGGACGTCCTCTGCAAGGAACACCAGCGGGATGCGAGGGGCTTCGATGCCTCCAGGCCCGATCGAGCAGAGGGCCAGCTCTACAC
>JAPJRA010000582.1 GCA_030824835.1 Geminicoccaceae bacterium
CGCCCGGGGCCCCGGCGATCAGAGCCGCGACCGCCTCCTCGGCCACGAGACAGAGCCCGGCACGCAGCGGTGTGACGAAGCCGACCCGTGCCGCCCGGTAGTAGCCGGACAATGTTCGACGGGAATGCGAACGGTTCAGGTAGCGCAACGGAATCCAGTCGGCCTCGCCATAGCGGCCGATGACGTGTCCCGCCAATCGCTCGATGGCGCGGCGCATGTCGCGATACTCGGGCAGATCCTCGCGACTCGGCGCCGAGATTTGCATGAACACGACATTGCGCCGATGCTTCGGATACTCGCTCAGCAATACCTGATAGGCGCGCAGGCGCTCGACGATGCCCTTGCTGTAGTCGAGGCGGTCGACGCCGATGATCAGCGCCCTGTCGCCGAGCGTCCCGTGCAACGTCGTGGCGTGGCGGCGCGATTCCGCCGACGCGACCAGCCGCTCGATATCCTTGATGTCGATGCCGATCGGGCAGGCCTGCGCCTGGACGATGTGGTCCCCGACCTGCAGGCGATATTCCGCCGACGGCTCCGCCTGAAGCTCCCGTTCCGCATAGTCAATGAAATGGTCGCGATCGACCGGCGTCTGGAAGCCTACGGTGTCATACGCACACAGGTCCGACCCCAGCTCATGATGCCATGGCATGGTCATGAACATCTGGCCTGGCGGAAAAGGAATGTGCAGGAAGAAGCCGATGCGGCCGGTAAAGCCGAGGTTGCGGAGCTCGTGGCCAAGTGGAATCAGATGAAAATCCTGGACCCACACGCGGTCGTTCGGTTTCAGCAACTGCATCAGGTACTCGGCGAAGCGCCGATTTACGTCGCGATAGATGCGATACCAGTCGTGATCGAACGACGTCAGGTCGATGCGGTAATGCAGCAGCGGCCACAGGGTTCGGTTGGCCATGCCGCCGTAATGCCCGGCATACTCGGCCTCGGTAAGGTCAAGCAACGCATAGGTGATCTTGCCGCGCTCGACCTGCCTCAGCCCTCGATCCGCCGGGTCGGTGACGGTCTCGCCACTCCAACCGAACCAGGTCCCGCCTTTGTCGCGCAGCGCCGCGAGGACGCCGACCGCCAGCCCTCCGGCCGTGGCGCCGGAGCGGCCCGTGGGTGGTGTCACCCGGTTCGAGACGACGAACAGACGCCCCCCGCCCGGCATCAGGACCGCTCCCCGGCCAGCGACCGTTCCAGCCAACGCTGCAAGGCCGCAATATCGGCAAGGCAATGCTGGGCGTCGGTGCCACCTTCGGGCTGACCGACGCGGATGCTCGTCCCGTTTAGATGGTTGACGGTGCGAAAGCCGGCTTCATCGGTAACGTCGTCGCCAACGAATACTGGCCGGCGCCCGGCAAAATCGGGCTGCTGGAGCAGGTCATCAATCGCCCGACCTTTGTCCCGGCCGGCTGGCAAGAGTTCCACCACCATTTTTCCCCGCTGCAACCGTAACAAGCCAGTGCTCTCGTCTGCCACCCGGACGGCCACGGCTTCGGCTGCCGCAGCGACGTCCGGTGCCTGGCGAAAATGCAAGGCGACGCTCAAACGCTTGTCCTCAAGCAGGGTTCCTGGATTCTGCTCGACGAAGGCGCCGAGCCAGTTCCGCGCCGCCGCCAGCACCGAGTCCGGCGGCACATGCTCGACCAGATCGCCGCTTTGGGGTCGCAACTGCAGGCCATGGAGACCGGCCACGCTCAGCCGCAGCGGCGCCAGGAAGCCATCGATATCGGCCACCGGCCGGCCGGTGACGATGGCGATGGCCCCGTCCAGACGACGCGCGAGCCGCTGCAGCAGCTCGCGCAGCGCATCGTCGGCGTGCGCTGCATCCGGCGTGGGTGCTATCGGCACCAGTGTCCCGTCATAGTCGAGGAACAGGGCGGAGCGCCCGAGATCCAGGGCCGGAAGTTCGTCGGGCATCGACTTGCTCATGCGTTCCACCTACCCACATGCGATTAGGTTTGGATCAGCTGCTGAGGAATCCGGTCATGCCCACGCCGATCTGCGCGCTACTGGACAATCGCGGCATCTTGCGGCTCACCGGGCCGGACAGCCGAACGTTGCTGCAAGGTCTGATCAGCAACGATATCACGTCGTTGACACCGGGCCATGCACTCTATGCCGCGCTGCTGACCCCCCAGGGAAAATACCTCTTCGATTTCCTCCTCCACGACAGTCATGGAGGAATATTACTCGACGGCGAATTGGCCCGGATCCCGGCACTGATGCAGCGACTTTCCATGTACCGGCTCCGAGCCAACGTGGCCATGGAAAATGCCAGCGATGAATTTTGCGTGCTGGCGGTCGTGGGTGAGGATGCCATCGAACGGCTGGGCCTGCCGCCTTCGGCCGGGGCCGCACGCACCGAGGGCGATGCGCTGATGGCGGTAGATCCGCGTCTGGTGGAGCTGGGTGCTCGTGTCGTGCTGCCGCGTTCAGCCGTCGACGATTTCATCGCCAGGCATGACCTCGCCCCTGCCCCGTTCGCCGACTACGATCGCCACCGCCTGGCGCTCGGCGTGCCCGACGGCAGCCGCGACCTGATCGTCGACAGATCGCTGCTGCTCGAGAGCGGCTTCGAGGAGCTGAACGGCGTGAGCTTCACGAAGGGCTGCTTCGTCGGCCAGGAGCTGACCGCGCGCACCAAGCATCGCGGCTTGGTCAAGAAGCGTCTGCTGCCGGTCCAGGTGACGGGCGCGCTCCCACCTGCGGGCACGCCCGTTACACTGGGCGAGCGAGACGCCGGCGAGCTGCGCTCGGGCGCGGACGGCCTGGCTCTGGCGCTGCTGCGCCTGGAACAGGTTGCCGCGACCGACAGGGGCCCGCTGCTGGCCGGCGAGGCGACCTTGACGCCGCAGCCGCCGGCCTGGCTCCGGCTGTCGGGCTAGCCGCCACCCTGGGCGATCCAGACCCGCTGCAGCCACCGGAACGGTGACACGCTGCGGTCGGCGGCGATCGTCGTCAGCGCGGCGCCGAGCCGGGCCGCACCCTGCCGGCCGAACTCCTCGCGCACCCAGCGCTCCAGCCAGAGCCGCGCCTGCGCCTCGCGCCGGGCCTGGAGCGCGTCGCCGAGAAAGGCATGGTGGCGGTCCATTTCCGCCAGGGCGGCATCGATCCCCTGCCCGCTGCTGGCCGAGACCAGCAGCACCGGCGGCTCCCAGCCGTCGATGCCGGCGCCGGTCAGGCCCAGCGCACCTTCGAGGTCGCGCTTGGCCCGCTCGGCGATGCCACCCATGTCGGCCTTCGTGACGATGGCGACGTCGGGGATCTCGACGATGCCGGCCTTGATGAACTGCAGGCTGTCGCCCGAGCCCGGCTGCACCGCGAACAGCACGGTGTCGACGAGGTCCGCGACCTCGGTCTCGGACTGGCCGACGCCCACGGTCTCGACCAGCACCACGTCGAACACCGCGCGC
>JAPJRA010000583.1 GCA_030824835.1 Geminicoccaceae bacterium
GATGCTGGCGTTCCCGGGCGATGCCGAGGACCGGGGAGCCATGATCGCCTTCTGCAGGGGGGTGGTGCGGGCCGAGGCGACTCCCGCTGGCATCGTGCTCGACGTCGGCGGGGCGGAGCCGATGCGGCTGCGCGCGGACCGCGTCGTCAACAGCGCCGGCCTGCATGCGCCTACCCTCGCGCGCCGATTCATGGGCCGGACAGACGAGCCGCCCCAGACCTACTACTGCAAGGGCAACTATTACACGCTGGCCGGCCGCTCGCCCTTCGCCCGCCTGATCTATCCGGTCCCCGAGCAGGCGGGCCTGGGCGTGCACGTCACGGTGGACCTCGCCGGCCAGTGCCGCTTCGGGCCCGACACCGAATGGATCGACCGGATCGACTATGAGGTCGACCCCGCGCGGGCGGACGTGTTCTACGCCGAGGTACGCAAATACTGGCCGGACCTGCCCGACGGGGCGCTGGCCCCAGGCTATGCCGGTGTCAGGCCGAAGCTCGGCCCGGCTGGCGCCGTCGCTGCCGACTTCACCATTGCAGGACCGCAGACGCATGGCATCGAAGGATTGGTCGAGCTGTTCGGGATCGAGAGCCCCGGTCTCACGGCATCGTGGCCGATCGCGTGCGAGGCGGCCCGGCAGCTGGTTCTGCCTGAGCTCTGAATCACGGCCCGATCGCCACGAGATCCAGCGGCTGCTCCAGCAGAAACGATACGCCCAGCATCACGATGTAGAGATAGAGAACGACCCGCGCCATCATGGCACCCTGCCCTTCGTCTGGTCGGTGGTCCTCCCCTCTGATCGTGCTTTGTTGCCAAAAGCGCGGTGACGTTTATCACGGTTCTCGCAAGCGTGGGCGCAGGTCGTTTGGGCCTGTTGCTTTTCCAACACAGTACTCGGGAGGTGACGTCATGCCCTATGCAGTGATTGCCCTGGACAAGGAAGCTGGCGGCCCGTTGCGCGCCGAGCTTCGGCCGGAGCATCTGGTCCATCTGGAGAAGTATGCCGGCAAGCTGCTGGCCGGTGGCGCCATGCTGGCCGACGATGGCGCCACGCCAGTCGGCAGCCTGCTGATCATCGATTCCGAGGATCGGGCCGAGGTCGAGGCCATCGTCGCCGCCGATCCGTTCAGCAAGGCCGGCCTCTTCCAGAGCGTCTCCATCCGGCCGTGGCGCAAGGTGTACTTCGATGGCGCCAAGGTGGGCTGAAGCCGGCTGATTGCTCATCGCCGTCATGCGGCGGACGACATGTCCTGCCGAGCCAGCCCAAGGAGACCAACACGGATGGACGGGGCGCAACTTCGCGAACTCCAGGCACCGCTAAAATCCCGCTACAAGGACGATCCTACGACTGCCGTCGTGACGCTGCGGGCCAAGGGCGAGATCGGCCAGGATGGCCTCGCCTGCCGCGTCGAGACCGGCCGAGCCCTCGTCGAAGCCGGCCTGCACCCGGCCAGCGGAGGTAGTGGGCTGCAGGCATGCTCGGGCGACATGCTGCTCGAGGCTCTGGCCGCTTGTGCCGGGGTCACCCTGTCGGCGGTGGCGACGGCGCTCGGGATCGAGATCCGCCAGGGCACGGTCGAGGCCGAGGGCGATCTCGACTTCCGCGGCACGCTGGGTGTGGCCAAGGACGCGCCGGTAGGCTTCGCTGCGATACGCCTGCGCTTCGATCTCGCCACCGACGCCGACGAGGAGCAGCTTGCGACCCTGTTGAAGCTGACCGAGCGCTATTGCGTCGTGCTGCAGACCTTGCGCGCGCCGACCGACACCAGTGGCACCATCGTGCGCACCGCCTAATGTCCGCCCGAGTTGGTCAGCAGTTGTCCTCGAACCCGCGGGCCGGTCCGGGCCGACTGCGCGCGTGCTCCTCGACGAAAACGTGCGCGTAGAGCTGGGCGATCCACTGCTTGCCCTCCACCGTCCGTTCAAGATGGCGCAGGGCCGTACCCACATAGGGCTCGACCTTGGACCAGAAGAAGCGCGGAAACTGCTCGGCGAGGTCGGCTGGCGACTCGTAGCCGAGCTGGCGGGCGAAGCCGGTCTCCTGAAACTCGTAGAAGAGCGCATTGAGCTTGCGCGAGTGATCGGGATCGCCGAGTTGCCCGATCAGGTCGGCCGCTCGCACCAGCGCCGCTTCGGAGTCAGTGTCGGCATGATCGTCGTCGTGCGGAACCGGGAACCGGGTAAGCTCGATCGCCTGGGCGATTCGTTCGGGGTCCAGATGCTCCATCGTCCGGCAACGGTGTCGCACGAAGATCTTGCCGCGCTCGATATGGTGCGGTGCCAGAAACGCGTCCGAGGCGCCACGCGGCGCCTCGACCGTGCCGCCCTTGGCGTTGGTCACATAGCGGCCCTCCACATCGCCCGGGCAGATGCCGCGTAAGTAACCGATATCATGGCACAGCGTCGCCACCGTGAAGTGCAGCCAATCGTTGGGCGTGACCTCCTCGACCATGATTCGGCCACGCAGGATGGTCTGGCCGACCAGGGTCACCAGCATGGTATGATGCACGTCGTGATAAAGGGCATCGCTCGACGAGATCCGCTCCACGGCCAACTGGGCCATGGCACGAATGGTCGAGCCGTGGTCCGGCTCCCGCTTGCCGAACACGGAGCGGAAGCCGCCGACGAGATGGTCGGCGAACGCGGCGGCGAGCACGGTGGCCGGGTTGAACATGCTTGTCTCCTCATCCAGGCGGCAGCCGGAACTCCCGCGAGCTTGCCACCTCTCCCTCGGTAGGCGTAGCACTAGCTGCTCGTATCGCTGAAGGGTGGGCGCCGATGCTGGCGATCGATCGGGTTCTGGAGACCGTGCTGTACGTGGACGATCTCGATGCCGCGGAGCGCTTCTACGGCGATATGCTGGGCCTGCCGCTCGACAGCAGCAAGCCGGACGTGTTCCGCTTCTACCGTGTGGGCGATGGGATGTTGTTATTGTTCGAACCTGAGGCGGCCAGTCGCAACCGTGGCATTCCCACTCATGGCGCCACGGGTCCCGGTCATGCCTGCTTTGCCGTTGCCGAGCACGACCTTGAACAGTGGCAGCGGCGACTAAGCGAGCACGGGGTTGCAATCGAGCACACGGAGAGCTGGCCCCGTGGCGGCCGCTCATTCTATGTCCGCGACCCGTCCGGTAACAGCATCGAGTTCGCCACGCCTCGGATCTGGGGCATGGAGGACATCGGGGCTGGCAGGGCCGGCGTATGACCGCCAAGTCGCCCGAGCGCCTGGATCAGATGCAGCGCGCAGTCGACGCCGATCACAGGCGTAGCCGGCCATCGTCGCGACCCACCGTCACCTTCGTGGCCGATCTCGTTTGCCCCTGGTGCTACATCGCGTTCGTTCGGTTGCAGCGCGTCATGATCGGCTGGGCATCGATGGCGCCGAAAGCGAAGGTGATGCCCTCCTGCGCCCCCAC
>JAPJRA010000584.1 GCA_030824835.1 Geminicoccaceae bacterium
GAGGCCGGGCGACCATCGCCGTCGGAGCTGGCGGACCGGCTGGTTCGAACTGCATCGGTTGCCGCGTGCGGCATAGTCTGCCGCCGGTGAGCCTTGAGCGCGGCATTTCTGCTGCAAACGCCCGTCTTGCGGGTCGATTTCGGGAAAACATGCCGGCATCGATCGGCTAGATTGCTGCCAACGAACAAGACGCAGCCAGGGCATGACCAAGATGACATTTCCCGTCCCGCCATCGTCCATCCCTTCGGTGGGCGGCATCGACGTCGATCCGGCCGAAACCCAGGACTGGATCGAATCGCTGGAATCGGTGGCCCGGGAGGCCGGCCAGGACCGGGCGCTCTATCTGTTGCGGCAGCTCGAGGAGCAGGGGCAGCAGCTCGGCATCATCGCCAACGTGCCGCCCTACTCGGCCTATCGGAACACCATCCCGCTCGAGCGCCAGGGTCCCTACCCGGGCGATCTCGCCATGGAGGAGCGGATCACCGCCATCATCCGCTGGAACGCCCTGGCGATGGTGATGCGCGGCAACGCTGCCTACGGCGATCTCGGCGGCCATGTCGCGAGCTACGCCTCGGCGGCCGAGATCTTCGAGGTGGGCTTCAACCACTTCTTCCGCGGCGGCCAGCAGGGCGAGGGCGACCTCGTCTTCTTCCAGCCGCATTCGGCGCCGGGGGTCTATGCGCGGGCCTATCTCGAGGGCAGGCTGGCGGAGGAGCAGATCGCCTCCTACCGGCAGGAGATCGCGGGCCATGGCCTGTGCTCCTACCCGCATCCGTGGCTGATGCCCGATTTCTGGCAGTTCCCCACCGGCTCCATGGGCATCGGCCCGATCAACGCCATCTATCAGGCCCGCTTCCTGCGCTACCTGCGCGACCGGGGCTTGGCCGCCAACGACCAGCGGCACGTGTGGGGCGTCTTCGGCGACGGCGAGATGGACGAGCCCGAATCGACCGGTGCCCTGACGCTGGCCGTCCGCGAGAATCTCGACAACCTCACCTTCGTGATCAACTGCAACCTGCAGCGGCTGGACGGGCCGGTCCGCGGCAATGGGCAGATCATCCAGGAGCTGGAATCGCTGTTCGCCGGTGCCGGCTGGAACGTCATCAAGGTACTGTGGGGCTCCGACTGGGACGCGCTGTTCGCGCTCGACACCAAGCACACGCTGCTCAAGAGCTTCGCCGCCACCGTCGACGGCAAGTACCAGACGCTGGGCGCCAAGGACGGCGCCTACAATCTCGAGAACTTCTTCGGCCAGAATCCCGAGCTGCAGGCGCTCGTCGCGCACATGTCGCAGGCTGAGGTCGACGTGCTGCGGCGCGGCGGGCACGATCTGCGCAAGCTGCACGCCGCCTTCGCCCAGGCGCGCGCGCACAAGGGACAGCCGACGGTCATCCTGGCCAAGACCAAGAAGGGGTTCGGCATGGGCCGGGCCGGCGAGTCCCGGATGACGGCGCACCAGGCCAAGAAGCTCGACGTCGACGCCTTGAAGGCGTTCCGCGACCGCTTTGCCTTGCCGATCAGCGACGAGGACATCACCGCCGTCAAATTCTACCGCCCGGCCGAGGGCAGCCCGGAGCTCGCCTACCTGCACGACCGGCGCGCGGCGCTGGGTGGCTATCTGCCGAGCCGCAGCCGGACGGCACCGCCGTTGCCGGTACCCGAGCTGCGCAGCTACGCGGGCTTTGCCCTCCAGGCCGACGGCAAGGAGATGTCGACCACCATGGCGGCCGTGCGCCTGATGGGGGCGCTGCTGAAAGACCCGACGCTCGGGCCGCGGATCGTCCCCATCGTCGCCGACGAGGCGCGCACCTTCGGGATGGCCAACCTGTTCCGCCAGATCGGCATCTACTCGCCGGTCGGGCAGCTCTACGAGCCGGAGGATGCGAGCTCGCTGCTGTCCTACCGCGAGGCCAAGAACGGCCAGCTGCTCGAGGAAGGCATCACCGAGGCCGGGGCCATGTCGTCGTGGGTTGCGGCCGCGACGTCCTACTCGGTCAGCGGCGTGCCCATGCTGCCGTTCTACATCTATTACTCGATGTTCGGCTTCCAGCGCGTCGGCGATCTCATCTGGGCCGCCGCCGATCAGCGCGCGCGGGGATTCCTGTTCGGGGCCACGGCGGGCCGCACGACGCTGGGCGGCGAGGGGCTGCAGCATCAGGACGGGTCGAGCCACGTCACGGCGGCCACCATACCGAACTGCCGGGCCTACGACCCGGCCTTTGCCGGCGAGCTCGCCGTCATTCTCGACCACGGCATGCGCGAGATGCTCGTCGAGCAGCAGGACTATTTCTACTACGTCACCATGATGAACGAGAACTACGCCCAGCCCAGCCTGCCGGCGGGTGCCGAGGCGGATGTCGTCAAGGGCCTCTATCTGTTCCGGCGCCCGGATGTCGGCGAGGCGCCGCTCCGCCTGGTCGGCTCTGGGGCCATCCTCAACGAGGTGATCGCCGCGGCCGACCTGCTGCAGGCGGATTGGGGGATCGGGGCCGAGGTCTGGAGCGCCACGAGCTTCGGCGAGCTCGCCCGCGACGCGCGGGCGGTCGAGCGCTGGAACAGGCTCCATCCGGGCGAGGCCCGACGGACCAGCCACGTCGAGGCTTGCCTCGCCGGGCCGCGGCCGACCGTGGCGGCCACCGACTATGTCCGCGCCTATCCGCAGCTGGTGGCCTCCTACCTCCCCGGCCGGTACGTGACACTGGGCACGGACGGGTTCGGCCGCAGCGACACCCGCTCCAAGCTGCGGCGCTTCTTCGAGGTCGACCGGTCGAGCATCGTGGTGGCGGCATTGGACGCGCTGAGCCACGAGGGCACGGTCGAGCGGGCGACCGTCGCCGCGGCGATCACGCGCTACGGCATCGACGTCGACGGCCCGGCCTCATGGACCTGCTGACCGTGCCACCGCGGCGGCGAGGCATGCCGGCGGCAGGCCACCGGGGGACAAGTCCCCCGGGCTGAGCCGCCGCTGCCAATCCCGCGCGCCAGGATGGAGCCGACGCGGCGCGAGCACCTGCCTCGAGCGGCGGGGCCATGGAGAGTGGCGCCGCATTTCCAGGCCTATGGTTGACACGGAAGAATATTGCATTGTATGACTTGGACATAATTTCTCAGTATAAATTTAAGCATGGTGGTGTAATGTGAATCAAATCCGATAACGTCATCCATGTGATCTTCGCTCGTCATTTGAGCAGCTGACGTCAAAGATCATCGACCGATATCATTGTTGCCGTGAACATGATTCTGCTCGCGGCGAAGGGTTTATATTGTCATGAAATCATCATTGTTAGCTTGCGCGCAGGTTGCGGTGACGATCGGCACCATCGGTCGGCCCCCTGGGTAGCGGTGCGCTCGGCGCCCACACCCCCGACGCCGCCACACGACGCTGCGAGCCGGGTCG
>JAPJRA010000585.1 GCA_030824835.1 Geminicoccaceae bacterium
CTCTACGGCTTCACGGCGCTGGAACTGCTGGCGCATGGCCCGTCACGGCCGTTCGCCGCCGACCGCGACGGCATCTCCATCGGCGAGGCGGCGGCGTTCGTGCTGCTGGAGCGGCCCGATTCGGCGCCGCCTGGTTCAGTCTGCCTGCTCGGGTTCGGCGCCAGCGCCGACGCCCATCACATGTCATCGCCGCATCCCGAGGGCGTGGGAGCGGCTCGCGCCATGGCCGAGGCTCTGGCCTCGGCGGGCCTGACGCCGTTAGACATCGACTACGTCAATTTTCATGGCACCGGCACGCGGGCCAACGACGCCACCGAGGACCAAGCCGTGTTCCGGGTCCTGGGCGGCGGCCCCGCCTGCAGCTCGACCAAGGGCTGGACCGGCCACACCCTGGGCACCTCGGGTGCGCTGGAGGCCTTTATCGCCGCCTTGTGCATCCGGCACGGGCTAGTGCCCGGATGCCTAAACGTCGATTCGGTCGATCCGGCGTTCCGCTCGGACGTCGCCAGCCGGAACCGGCGCCAGCCGGTAGGGCGGGTGCTGAGCAACTCGTTCGGCTTCGGTGGCAGCAACTGCAGCCTGGTGCTCGGGATGGCGCCATGAAGGTGGTCATAGGGGCGATCGCACTGCTCGGCCCCGGCCTCGATGGCTGGAGCGCCGGCCGGAAGGTGCTCGCCGGCGCGGTACCCTACGTGGCCACGCCGCCGCAGCTGCCGGCGCCGACCTCCCTGCCGCCGGCTGAGCGCCGCCGGACCACCCCCACGATCCGGCTAGCCATGGCGGCGTCCGAGGCCACGCTGGCGGCGGCGGGCCCCCTCGACCCGAGCGGCCTTGCGAGCGTGTTCGCAAGCGCCAACGGCGACGGCACGGTGATCGACGCGATCCTGGCCACACTCGCCACCCCGCAGCGCGCCGTCTCGCCGACCCAGTTCCACAACTCGGTGCACAACAGCCCGGCCGCCTACTGGACCATCGGCCACGGCAGCAACGGCCCCTCAGCCAGCCTGGGCTGTTGGGACGCCTCCTTCGCCGCCGGGCTGCTGCAGGCGGCGGCGAAGGTCCAGGCGCGGCGGGAGCCGGTGCTGTTCTGCGCCTACGATGCGGCCTTCCCGCCGCCACTCGACGCCGTCCGACCGACGTCCCTGCCGTTCGCCACCGCCATGATGCTGACGCCGAACCCCGAGCCCTATTCGGAGGCACGGATCTCGATCCGCTTTGCGGTCGGCGCCTGCGACGAGGCCCTGGCGGCACCGCGCCTCGCGAGCCTGCAGCCACTCCGGCAGGCCAATGCGGCCGCGCAAGCGCTGCGGCTGCTGGAGACGGTGGCGCGGCGCGCGACGGAATCCATACAGCTGGCCTATCTCGACGATTCCCATCTCGTGGTCGAGGTCACCCCTTGCTGAACGGAGCGGACATCGCGGTACTCATCCCGCATCAGGGACGGATGTGCCTGCTCGATCAGGTGGAGTCGTGGGACTCCGCCGGCATCCGCTGCACCAGCGCCGCCCACCGTGACCCGCTAAACCCGTTGCGCCGCCAGGGGCGGCTTACCGCCATCTGCACTGTCGAGTTCGCCCTACAGGCCATGGCTCTGCATGGGGCGCTGACGGCCGGCGGGCCGCAGCCGCAGGGCTTCGTCACCAGCCTGCGCGACGTGCAGGTCGCCGAGCCGGTCGCCGACCACCTGACAGGCCCACTGCGGGTCGAGGCGACGCTGCTGGCGGCGGAGAGCCGCGGCCACATCTACCGGTTCACCATCACCGCCGGTGGCCGGCCGGTCGTAGCCGGCCAGGCGGCGATCCATGTCCCGGAGGGACAGCCATGATGCGGGCCCTCGTCACCGGCGGCAGCAGCCCGATCGGTGCCGCCATCTGCGCACGGCTGGCAGCCGATGGTGTGAGCGTGATCGTGCACGCCAATGCCCACGCCGACCGCGCCGCGGCGCTGGCCGAGCGCCTGCGCGAGAACGGTGCCACGGCCGAAGCGGCGGCCTTCGACCTCATCGACGCCGCTGCCTGCGCGCAGGCGGTATCGACAATGCTGGGCCAGGGGCCGATCCAGATCGTCGTGCACAATGCCGGCACGCACGACGACGTGCCGCTGGCCGGGATGTCGCCAGCGCAGTGGCGCGGTGTGATCGACGTCTCGCTGAACGGGTTCTTCAACGTCGTCCAGCCCCTGCTGCTGCCGATGCTGGCGACCCGCTGGGGGCGGATCGTCGCCATGTCCTCGCTGTCGGGGATCATGGGCAATCGCGGCCAGGTGAACTATGCGGCGGCTAAGGCCGGGCTGATCGGCGCCGTCCGCGCGCTGTCGCTCGAATGCGCCGCACGCGGCATCACGGTCAACGCGATCGCCCCCGGCATCATCGCCTCCCCGGCTGTGGACGCCGTGTTGAGCAAGGAGAAGATCGCCTCCTTGGTGCCGATGAAGCGGGCCGGACGACCCGAGGAAGTGGCCGAACTCACAGCCTTCCTCGCCTCCGATCGGGCAGCATACATCTCCGGCCAAGTGATCTCGATCAATGGTGGGATCGCTTGAATACAGCCATTGGTCGGCGGACAGATGCGCATTGAAACCCCGGCCGAAATGTTGTTGCGTCCGGGCACTGTCTGGTTGGGTGCAATTTCTCCGTGGCTAGCGGCAGGATAATGTTGATGCAGAATAGTGGAGTAGCCGACGTCGAGCCCTGCGACGTGCTCGTCATCGGCGGCGGGCCGGCTGGATCGACGGTGGCCACGCTGCTCGCCGAGCGCGGCCGCTCGGTGGTCATGCTTGAGAAGGAGACGCATCCTCGGTTTCATATCGGTGAGTCGCTGCTGCCGCAGAACCTGGCCTTGCTGGAGCGGCTGGGGGTGCTGGGCGAGGTGGCGCGGATTGGCGTCCACAAGCCGGGTGCGGAGTTCGTCTCCGACGAGCACGGCGGCAAACGGGTGGCGTTCAGGTTTGCCGACGGGCTGGATCCGGCTTTCACCTACAGCTTCCATGTCCGCCGCGCGGACTTTGACGAGCTGCTGTTCCGCAACAGCCAGCACCGTGGCGTCGACGCCCGTGAGGGCATGCGGGTGGTCAGCGTCGAGCTGGACCCGGTCAACGGCTCGCACGTCACCGCGGTCGACGCGGCCAGCGACATGCGCAGCTGGCGGGCCCGCTTCATCGTCGACGCGTCGGGTCGGGACACCTATCTGGCCGGCAAGCTCGGCACCAAGGGCAGAAACCGCCACAACAACACTGCCGCCATGTTCGGCCATTTCCGCGGCGTTGACCCGCTGGGCGAGCGGGACGAGGGCAACATCACCATCCACCTGTTCGAGGCCGGCTGGTTCTGGGTGATACCGCTGCCGGACGGCATCACCAGCATCGGTGCCGTCAGCAACGCCGCCTTCTTCAAGGAC
>JAPJRA010000586.1 GCA_030824835.1 Geminicoccaceae bacterium
GCTTCGAGCGCATAACGCGGCAGCCCCGGTCGTGTATCCAAAGCGGCGAAAAAATAAATTCGTGGCAACGCCAGCCGGTCTGCGCGATATGATTGGCGATGACGGAGCGTTGCAGCCGGCTTTGGAACGCATCGTCAGGGGTGGAATTGCCGAAGTCATGCAAAGTACCGAACAGACGTCGCAGCAAGCCATGTGGCAGGCGCTTCTGGCGCTGCGGCCCCGCCTGCGCCGGTTCGCGTGTGGCTTGACCGGGTCGCTCGACGACGCCGACGATCTGGTCCAGGCAGTCTACGAACGGGCGATCGAACGGCATTGGCAGTGGCAGCCTGGCACCCATCTGCATAGTTGGATGTTCAAGATCGTGCACAGCCTGTGGATCAGCGGCAAACGTCATGCGGCGGTATGGGCAGGCCGCGGCGAGCCGGTCGATCCCGACAGCTTGATCGGCAGCGATGGCGAGCAGACGGTGCAGGCCCGGCTGGCCCTGGACGATGTGCGCCGCCTCGTGGCGTTGCTCCCTCCGGAACAGCGCGAGGCATTGATGCTGGTGGCTGTCGACGGTCTATCTTACGCAGCCGCGGCCGAGGTTATGGGTGTGCCGACCGGTACCGCGGCGAGCAGGGTCGCCCGGGCAAGGTTGGCGCTGGTTGATGCTCTCGAGGGTGTGGATGTCGATCTGTCGGCAGCCGGCACCACGCGAGCGAGGAGTGGGTGATGGACAAGGTCGATCCGGCCACACTCGTGGCCTATGGCGACGGCGAGTTGGATGCGGTTCGCACGGCACGAGTCGAGCGCGCTCTTGCCGGCGATCCCGAGCTGCGGTCTCGGCTGCAATCGCTGAAGCGCGTCGACACGTTGCTTGGTGCGGCTTTCGATCCCGTGCTCGAGGCGCCACTGCCCGCCCTGCACCTGACCGGACGGCGACTGCCGGTCGGGGATGGGCTGAAGCTGCGGCATCGCCCCGTTGCGGGTCTGGCTTGGGCGGCGGGTATTGCGGGGCTGATCGTGGGATTTGCTGCCGGACATTGGAGCCCGACGGGGTTGCAGCCGCAGGAGCCGATAGCGGCGGCGGCCATTCAGGCAAAGCTGGCCGACGTACTGGAGACAGAAGTCAGTGGCACCACGGTCGCCTTCGCCGACCCGCTCCAGGGGATCACGGGCACCGTGAAGCCTGTGAGCACGTTCCTCAATGCCGATGGCCGCTATTGCCGTGCCTACAAGGCTCGCGCCTCGCATGCCGACGATACATTGACCAGCCGTGGGATTGCGTGCCGCGACGGCTCGGGCCATTGGCTGACGCGGGTGCAGGTCAACGCCGTGTAAGACACAAGGGCATGGAGTTCCACCGTCAGCTCCATTCCTCGTAGTTGCGCCAGAGCACGACATACCATGCCGCCTTGACCAGCAAGCGGGGCCCGATGGTCGTCAGCAGGACGACAAATGAGGACATGAGAAGGAATTTTCGGTCGAGCCATGCACCGCTTGCATGTGGCCAGATCAAGGCGACGATCGTCAAGCCGACGAGAAGTCCGACGCCTGTGGCGATATCGGACAGCCGCCTGTAGCGTCGTCGCATGATCCATTTTGTACGAACGCGACGGTCTGTTGCCATTCCGTTCCCCCGCATACTTCAGAGACTATCAGCCTCTTAGTATGCGGGGAACGTACCATTCCTCTTGCTGCAACGCAAAAAGGAATGCACGGTCGGCTCCTGGAAGCCTACCAGGAGCCGGTGTTGGCCATCGATGTCCACGGCTCGCTCGGCGGGAGAGCATCCCCTTGCTGCAGCAGTTCGATGGAGATGCCATCCGGCGAACGAATGAACGCCATCCGACCGTCACGCGGCGGCCGATTAATGGTCACACCTTTGTCCATCAATTGCTGGCACGTGTCGTAAATATTGGCTACCGAATAAGCGAGATGCCCGAAATTGCGACCGCCCGTGTAGGTCTCAGGATCCCAGTTGTAGGTCAGTTCCACTTGGGCATCGGGGTTTTCATCGGCGGCTAGAAAGATCAGTGTGTATCGCCCCTGCTGGCTCTCCGTACGCCGGACCTCCTTGAGCCCGAGCTTGCCGCAGTAGAAATCCAGCGAGTCCTCGATGTTGGTCACCCGGACCATGGTATGCAGATACCGCACGCCTCGTTCCTCCGCTGTGCTGTGCCTTCGCGGGCTTATGTAGGCGCGGCAATCACTGATGCCATGCGTTGGCGTCAGAAGTTGGAGTTCAGGCGGAACAGCGGTATCGTCTTGCGCTGAAGAAATTCCTGCAGCAACTCTCCTCCATTCTCGCCAGTCAGCTCGCCGAAGCGGGTGGACGGATCGAGCTTCCGATTTGGAAGACGGTTGGGCGCGAGCTTGTCCACCTCGTCGACCGGGCTCGGCGGAGTTTCGGCGCTTGGTGCGATCGCTGGGCCTGTCGAAATACCCGCGTCGAGCGCCGGTTTCGCCGGCGCGACGTCGGCGGGGCGAACAGCCAGGTCCAGCTGATCGAGTTCGAGGGGAATCCGAGCTTGGCTTGGAGTGGCCGTGCCGAGACCGACCGCCAAGCAGGTGCCAGCGACGAGATGCACGAGCCACGAACGGGTGCGGCCTGGGCCGGGAAAAAGCGTGATCAGATACATTCGCTTTTGTTCCATGCACTTACGACCGGAACTTGCGATGTTACACGATCGACGCGGTGAATGCCCCAGAAAAATGGTAAAGTCCGCACCAGCTGCGGTTGATGTTGCCTTTGCGCATCCGATTCGCAAGACCTTCAGGGCATGTACCGACCATGCAGCGGCTGCCCGGTCAGGAGGCTGACGAGATGTGCCGCGGCAACGACGGCGGCAGTGACGCCGATGGCCAGCACGATCGTGGTCGGAAACAACCGTAGCTCGCCTAGCTCGCGTGGTCGGGTCTCGCACCAGCGTGCGACGGCGGCCAGACCCAGGCCCAGCGCGAGCAGCGCCAGGGTCCAGGGCAGGGTCATGGCGGCGGCGCCTGCGGCTGGTCAGGCACGCTCGAAGTAACGGACGAGCTCCCAATCGGTGACCGCCTTGTCGAAGCAGCTCTGCTCCCAACGTCCCGCATGCACGTAATGATCGACCACCTCGTCGCCCAGGGCTTGGCGCAGCACCGTCGAGCGGTCGAGCCGATCGACCGCATCGCGCAGGGTCGCCGGCACCGACGGCACCTCGGCAGACTGATAGGCGTCGCCCTCGAACGCGGGCTCCAGCTCGAGCTTGTGCTCAAGGCCATGCAGGCCGGCGGCGAGGAAGGCGGCGAAAGCCAGGTAGGGATTGACGTCCGCTCCGCCCACTCGGCATTCGACCCGCGTCGCCGGACCGTGCCCAAGAACGCGAAAGCCCGAGGTCCGGTTGTCACGGCTCCAG
>JAPJRA010000587.1 GCA_030824835.1 Geminicoccaceae bacterium
GCCACATCCGGGTCGAGATTGTTCATCAGCATCCGCATCGGCGCCTCGGTCAGCCAGCTCTTGGCCGACAGCTCGGTGCCATGGGCCGCGCGGATCACGCGGCTGTTGTCGAGACGGGTCATCGGGCGCTCCTTGCGAAGTCCTGGCAGGCGTTCAGGATCTGGGTCAGGACGGCGCGCATCGGCGCCGCATGGTCGGGGTCGTAGGCGGGCGGCCAAGCGGCCTCGCTCACATCAGGGATGGGCTCGGCCAGGTAGGTGCGACACGCGAGCTCCATCTGCACCGCATGGACGCCGCTCGCCGGGCGGCCGTAGGCGCGGGTGATGAAGCCGCCCTTGAAGCGGCCGTTGGCGACGTGGTCGAACCCGGATGCCGCGGCGATGCCTTCGATCGCCTCCTGCAGCGCGGGTGCGCAGCTGGCACCGCCGTTGGTGCCGATATTCATGGCCGGCAGCACGCCATCGAACAGCCGCGGGATCACCGAGCGGATGGAGTGGCAGTCGTAGAGGACCACGGTCGGATACGACGCGCGCAGCTGCGCCAGCTCCGCGGTGATGGCCGCATGATACGGCTCGAAATAGGCCGCTCGCCGGGTCGCGATCTCAGCTGCATCCGGTGCCTCGCGATACAACGGCTCGCCATCGAACGTCGTGGTCGGGCACAGCTCCGTCGTGGCTTGGCCCGGATAGAGGGACACGCCCGACGGATCGCGGTTCACGTCGATGATCGTGCGCGAGATCGCAGTGTGCACGATGGTGGCGTCGAGCTCGGCGGCGAAGTCGTAGAGCCGGTCGATCCACCAGTCGGCGTCCTTGCGGGCAAGCCACGGCGAGACCAGTTGCCCCTCATACTCGGCCGGGATGGTGGTGCCGGTATGCGGCAGGCTGACCAGGAGCGGCGTGCTTCCTCGCCTGACCGAGAGCCAGGAGGTCATGCCGTCACCTTGGGCAGTGCCACGGCCGCCACCGCGCCGCTCAACGCGCCGCTGGCGACGATGCCGGCCGCGGCCTCGATGTCGGGGGCGAAGTGGCGGTCGTCCTCGAGCGTTGGCACCTGCGCCCGCAGCAGCCCGCGCGCGGCCTCGAGTGGCGCGCTGGAGCGCAGCGGCAGGTGGAAGTCGAGCGCCTGGCCTGCGGCCAGGAGCTCGATTGCCAGCACGTTCGTGGCGTTGCCGGTCATCTCGACCAGCCGGCGTGCCCCATGCGCCGCCATCGACACGTGGTCCTCTTGGTTGGCCGAGGTCGGGATCGAGTCGACGCTGGCCGGATAGGCGCGCTGCTTGTTCTCCGATACCAGGGCGGCTGCCGTCACCTGCGGGATCATGAAGCCCGAGTTCAGGCCGGGCCGCGGCGTCAGGAAGGCCGGCAGGCCCGACAGCGCCGGATCGGTCAGCATGGTGATGCGCCGCTCGGCGATCGAGCCGATCTCGCAGACCGCGATGGCGATCATGTCGGCGGCGAAGGCGACGGGCTCGGCATGGAAGTTGCCGCCCGATAGCGCCTCCTCGGTGTCGGTGAAGATCAGCGGATTGTCCGAGACGCCGTTCGCCTCCGTTGCCAGGGTCGTGGCCGCCTGCCGCAGCACGTCGAGCACCGCGCCCATGACCTGCGGCTGGCAGCGCAGGCAGTAAGGGTCCTGCACGCGAGGATCGTCCTGCCGGTGCGAATCGCGGATCGGCGAGCCCACCATCAGCGCTCGCAGTGCCGCGGCGGTCTCGATTTGGCCCCGGTGGCGGCGCAGCTCGTGGATGCGCGGGTCGAACGGCGTGTCGGAGCCACGGGCAGCGTCTGTGCTGAGCGCGCCGGTGACCAGCGCCGATTCGAACAGCGTCTCCGCGGCGAATAGGCCCGCCAGCGCATAGGCGGTCGAGAACTGGGTGCCGTTCAGCAGCGCCAAGCCCTCCTTGGCGCCCAGGACCACGGGCTCGAGGCCAGCTCGCTCCAGCGCTGTGGCGGCAGGCAGCCGGCCGTCGGCCGTGTCGATCGACCCGACTCCGATCATCGCCGACGCGAGATGCGACAGCGGTGCTAGGTCGCCCGACGCGCCAACGGAGCCCTGGCAGGGGATCACCGGCGTGAGCCCACGGGCGAGCATCGCCTCCATGAGCTGCAGCGTGGGCCGCCGGATGCCCGAGGCGCCCTGGCCCAGGCTCGCGAGCTTCAGCGCCATCATCAACCGCACCACCGGCGCCGGCATGGGGGCACCCACGCCCGCCGAGTGGCTGAGGACGATGTTGCGCTGGAGCGTGCCCAGCTCGTCGGCCGCGATCCGTACCATGGCCAGCTTGCCGAAGCCGGTATTGATCCCGTAGACGGGCTCGCCCCTGGCCAGGATGCGCCCGACCGCGGCAGCACTGGCCTCGACCTTCGGCCAGGCGTCGGCCGCCAGCACCGGTGCCGCACCCTCGTAAACCCGCCGCCACGCGGCGAGGCTCACCTCGCCCGGAATCAACGTCTCCGTCATGACCGTTCCCATGCTCATGCCCCCGCCGGCAGCATGCGGCCCTGGCGGACGCGCGCGTGCAGCGGGTTGAATCCCATTCGGTAGACCAGCTCGGCCGGCCGCTCGATGTCCCAGATTGCGAGATCGCAGCTCTTGCCTGCCTCCAGCGTGCCGGCCTCAGCCAACCGTCCCAGCGCCCGCGCCGCCTCGCGCGTGACGCCGCCCAGGCACTCGGCCACGGTCAGGCGGAACAGGGTCGCACCCATGTTCATGGTCAGCAGCAGCGAGGTCAGCGGCGAGGTGCCGGGATTGCAGTCGGTGGCCAGCGCCAGGTGCACGCCGTGTCGGCGGAACGCCTCGACCGGCGGGAGCTGACGCTCGCGGATGAAGTAGAACGCGCCCGGCAGCAGCACCGCCACCGTGCCGGCGGCAGCCATCGCCGCCGCGCCCGCGTCACTGGTGTATTCGACGTGATCGGCCGACAGCGCCCCGAAGCGTGCCGCCAGCGCGGCCCCTCCCAGGTCCGAAAGCTGGTCCGCGTGCAGCTTCACCGGCAGGCCGTGCGCCCTGGCGGCGGTGAAGAAGCGGGCTATCTGCTCGGGCGAGAAGGCGATGCCCTCGCAGAATGCGTCCACCGCGTCGGCCAGGCCCGAGGCCGCCACAGCCGGCAGCATCTCCTCGACCAGGGTCGTGATGAATCCGTCCTTGTCGCCATCGGCCTCCGGCGGCAGCGCGTGCGCACCCAGAAACGTCGTCACGACGCCGACATCCCGCCCGCCGGCATCAGGTAGCCCCATCCGCCGGGCCGCGCGGAGCTGGCGCGTCTCGGTCGCGAGATCCAGCCCGTAGCCCGACTTGACCTCGATGGTGGTCACGCCCTCGGCCAGTAGAGCGTCCAACCGTCAAGGCGACCCGCGCGGCGGACGAGGATACGC
>JAPJRA010000588.1 GCA_030824835.1 Geminicoccaceae bacterium
ATCATGGTCCGTGTGGCCATGACCTCGGGGTAGGACTCCCCCCGCTCGAAGCCCAGACGGGCGGCGGTGTCGCTCGCCGTCACCGTGAGCTCGACCTCGGCCTCGGCACCGATCTCGGGCTCGGTCATCTCAGAACCCCACCTGATCGCCACCCTTGAGCGCCAGGATGTCGCGCGCCTCGGCCGGCGTCGCGATCTCCAGCCCAAGCCCTTCGAGAATCTGGCGGGCACGGCGCACCTGCACGGCATTGCTTGCCGCCAGTCGGCCCGGTCCATCCCACAGGCTGTCCTCCAGCCCGACCCGGACATTGCCGCCCATGGCCGCCGCCATCGCCGCGATCGGCATCTGGTTGCGCCCGGCACCGAGCACCGACCAGCGGTAGGAGTCGCCGAACAGCCGGTCGGCCGTGCGCTTCATGTGCATCACGTCCTCGGGATGCGGTCCGATGCCGCCCAGGATGCCGAACACGGTCTGGACGAATAACGGCGTCTGGACGAGCCCGCGGTCGAGGAAATGGGCGAGGTTGTAGAGATGGCTGGTGTCGTAGCACTCGAACTCGAAGCGGGTGCCATTCTCGGCGCAGGTGCGCAGAATGTACTCGATGTCCTGGTAGGTGTTCTTGAACACCAGGTTGCGGCTGTTCTCGAGCGCTTGCCGCTCCCAGTCGTGCTTGAACTCCTTGAACCGGTTGAGCATCGGGAACAGGCCGAAATTCATCGAGCCCATATTGAGCGAGGCGACCTCGGGCTTGAACGTCGCCGCCGGCCGGACCCGCTCCTCAATGCTCATGTAGGGGGCGCCGCCGGTGGTCAGATTGATCACGCAGTCGCTGCGCTGCTTGATCACCTGCAGGAACGGCGCGAAGGCCTCCGGCGTCTGGTCGGGCCGACCGTTGTGCGGATCGCGTGCGTGCAGATGCACGATGGCGGCCCCGGCCTCGGCGGCATCGATCGCGGCATCGGCGATCTCCTCCGCCGTCACCGGCAGATGCGGGGACATCGAAGGCGTGTGGATGGCACCGGTGACGGCGCAGGTGATGATGACTTTGCGGGTGTCGGCCATGTCAGCTCCCAATGTCGCGGGCGGCGTTGCGCTTGTGCCTGAGCAGCGCCATGAGCCGGCGATCGCGCCAGCGTTGACGTTCGGCCAGCCCATCGGCGGGCAGCCGCTCTCGGCGCTGCGTTTCGACCGTTCCCAGCACCTCACCCCCCCAGTCGACGCGCCGCTGCATCGACGGGAACAGGCGCTCGTAGATCTGCTGGTAGCGCACGACATAGTCGCGCACCCCGGCGGGAGCGTTGAGGTCGATGGTCTCGAACGGACCCATGAACGACCAGCGCAAGGCCAGACCCTCCCTGATGCCGATATCGACGTCCTCGACCGTGCAGTAGCCGTCGGCGACAAGGCGGAAGGCTTCCTCGAGCAGGGCCCCCTGCATCCGGTTCATGACGAAGCCGTCGAGTTCACGGCGCATGATGATGGGCGCTTGGCCGATGCCGCGAATGACCGCCTCGGCGCGCGCCATCGTTTCGGCTGAGGTCCAGGGCGCCGGCACCAGCTCCACCGCCGGGACGAGATAGGGCGGATTGATGGGATGGCACGTGAAGCAGCGCGCCCGGCCGGCCAGCGTCTCGGTGAACTTGGAGGGGACGATGGCCGAGGTGGAGCTGGCCAGCAGCGTCTCGGGGCCGGCGATACGATCGAGATCGAGCCAGAGCGCCTGCTTGATCGGCAGATTCTCCGGCGCGTTCTCCTGCACCCAATCGGCCCCGTCGAGCGCTTCGGTCAGCGCCGCGGCGGACCGCATCCGCGCGCGAACCGCGACAGCGGTGGCGCCGCCCAGCATGTCCTGTGCCTCGAGATCGGCCAGGAGCCCCTCGATCGCCGTCAGCGCCGCGGCAGGGGCCTCGGCCACCGGATCCCACAGGCGCACATCCCAGCCGCCGCGGGCGAAGGCGATGGACCAGGCGCGGCCGATCAGGCCGGAGCCGACGATGGCGACGGTCTGGCCCATCTCAGAGCGCCTCGACATTGCCGCAGACGCCCAGCGACTGGCCCGATACTCCTCGGCCCAGCGGCGAGACCAGGAACAGCGCCATGGCAGCGACCTCCTGTGGGGTGACCATGCGGCGCAGGCTGACCTTCTCCAGATATTGCCGCTCCATCTCCGCATACGAGACGTCGACCTGCGCGGCACGGGAGCGGATCACACCCTCCATGCGCGGGCCCGCGACGATGCCGGGCAGGATGGCGTTCACGGTGATGTTGTGAGGCCCCAACTCCTTGGCGAGGCTCTGGGTGAGGCCGATCACGCCCCACTTCGCCGCAGAATAGGGCGTCCGGTAGGCGTAGCCGAAGCGGCCTGCGGCGGAGGACAGGTTGATCATCGCGCCTCCGCCGGCGGCCTTGAGCATCGGGACCGCGCGGCGGGCGCAAAGAAACTGACCGGTCAGATCCACGTCGATGCACCGCCGCCAGTCGGCCGGATCGATCTCCTCGACAGCACCCGTCGGCCCGGCGATGCCCGCATTGTTGACCAGCACGTCGAGCCCGCCCAGGCGGGCCTGCACCTCGGCGAACAGTCGGTCCACCGCGGCCTCGTCCGCGACGTCCGCCTTGGTGACGCCGGCACTTGGAACGGCGGCTCGGAACTCGATCAGAGTCTTCTCGTCGACATCGCAGACATGGACGCGCGCGCCGGCTTCCACCAGAGCGTCGACGATCGCCCGACCGATGCCGTTGGCGCCGGCGGTGACCAACACCCGTTGCCCATCCGCCCTCAGATCGGCCATGGCAGTACTCCCTCTTTTCTATGCATGGCGATCGCGCAGCGCCAGGACAGCGCCCAGCACGACGAGCCCGTAGATGATGTCCCGCACCGCGAACGGCAGGGTCGTGCCGGCCAGCAGCGTCGACAGGGCGGTGAGCAGCAGCACGCCACCCAGCATCCCCAGATAGTGCCCGCGACCGCCGGTGATCAGCGTGCCGCCGACCACGACGACGGCGATCGACGGCAAAAGGTACTCGTCGCCCATGCCGAGGCTGGCCTGACCGCTGAAGCCGGCGAGCAGGACACCGACCAGCGCCGCGCAGAAGCCCGACAGCGCATAGACGCCGATGAGCGTGCCGCCGACACCGACACCGCTGAGCTTGGCCACCAGAGGGCTGTTGCCCACGGCGTAGACGCGGCGGCCGAACGTGGTCCGGCCCAGGAGGACCAACGCTGCGAGCACGAAGGCCACGACGAACCAGACCACCGGCGTGGCGCCGAACAGGCGGCCGGTCATGAACCAGCGCATCCCGGGCGAGGCGAAGCCGTCGGGCGTGCCGTTGCTGTAGACCAGGGCCGCACCCTGCAGGATGCCGTTCATGGC